>JBBISE010000138.1:0-9807 GCA_037441445.1 Salinivirgaceae bacterium | reverse complement strand
TTAGAAATTAATCTCCAAATTTAACTTTTTTCCTAATGCGGATTTTGGGTTTAATACTTAGACACTAAGGACACAAAGGCGCACTAAGAAAAATACTTCTAAAATCAAAAATCGTGATTCCTTGCTCGTAAATCGGTGAGCGGTTGATTGAGTTGAATACGTTGATTTGGTTACATGGTTTGCCCCCAATTAGCACATCATCGCATTATCACATTTTCAAATTGATTCATTTTCAAATTATTCCGACTCTCGACTTCCATCTTCGGTCTTCCA
Organism: Salinivirgaceae bacterium; assembly: GCA_037441445.1. GTDB lineage: Bacteria > Bacteroidota > Bacteroidia > Bacteroidales > Salinivirgaceae > JAAYQU01. Next base: position 9,534 of record JBBISE010000138.1, on the reverse strand, counting down.
ACTCCCGTCTTCCATCTTCTCCTTATAATCCCCCACCACCATCATCAACCCCAGAAACAGAAACGGTATCAGCGGAATTTTAAACCGCACCAGCGCCCCAAAGTTCGATGTGGAAAGACCCACACCCAACGCAATGCTTATGGAAAATACAAAACAGAAAATCAAAAAATGGTTTTTACCCATGGAGCGGAACAGTTGCCGGAAACCAACCCTGAAAAAGACATACAACGTAAGCAACAGCAACGCCAGGTTTTCCAGCCCCGACAGCAGCATAACCAACGACCGCGATTCCCACAAAAACGGACGGTAAAGGCCCGCCACCACAGCAGCAGGTGTAACCGATAGCGCCCCTTCAATGGTGGGGTCGTAATCGCCAATGTCAAACGAGGCACCCTGATAGTATTCCTGCTTCAGGTCTTGTTGTGCTATAACGGCTTTTTGCAGCATGGCGTCGATGTTTCCATACTGACCACCTACCAGTTGCATGACCGTGTTCATGGTCCACAGTCCGCCAAAGCCCACCACCAGAAAAACCACAGGAAGGATAAAAACACGAACAACGCGGTTGCGAATGCGGTGCAGGTTTGCAAAGCCCAACCATATGAAGCCCGATGCTAGAAGGGCATACAAAATATAGGGCTTTATGGACATAACCATGTAGGCACAAAACAGCAACCACGCGAAATTGAAAATTTTCCATTGGTGTTGAAACAGAATTTTGTAAAAATAAACAATAAACAGCAACCCAAACGAATAGGTAAAGGTGTCTTTTACAATGCCCGAGCTCCAGAACGTAACCGAAGGAATAAACAAAATGGCCACCGCCACCAGTGTCCGCCTTTCCGGAAACAGTCCGGCAAAAAAGCGGTACGCCTTCCAGTTCAGGATAAACATAAAGGAATTAAGGCACAGTGTTGTAATATAGTAGTTTTTCAGACCAATGACGGTGAAAAGGGAGACGTAGCGGTGAACGGCATAAACCGGAGGGTCGTTAAAACGGGGAAAATAGGAAATGTCCCCCAACTCATATACATTGGTAGGGTTTACCGTGTCGAATAACATGCGGAAATAGGCAACAGGGTTGGTTGTTAACATTTCGCCCAGGTAAGAGGAGTTCCAAAAGTAGTAGAAGGAATCACCTTCACGGGCATAATAAATATCATAAATTACGGCAAGTCCTATGCCCACAATAATTTTGAACAAAAAACCGGAATAAAACAGCCGTTGTTCCAATTTGTCGGTTTTGAACAAAAATGTTGAAACAAGCCAAAAACCGATCAAGATAAGGAGCAGATATAGGGCAACAAAAGAAATGTCAATAAATGTCAAATAACTTTGATCCATTTTTACGTTTTAGAGATAAAATCCAACAAAAATACACAACTTCAAACACATACGCCTAGTCAAAATGTATAAATAATTGACAATTAGTTTGGATCAAACAGATTAAGGATATCTGTGGAATTTACAAACTTGTTATCCAAAATAAGAACTATTTTATTTTTGGATAGTGTCCTTTTACGTACTCCAGGATAGTGCGTATTTTAAGTTTTTGCTGTTGTAAATATAGTATTGTTAGTATGATACTGGTTAAAATGCTAATGAAGAAGAACCAAAAATAATTACCATCAGCCACTCTTGTTCCTAATAAATAAACAACAAAAATATGAAGCAAAAGAACGGTGGACAGCAAAAAACTGTTTCGCAACTTGATTTTAAGTTCGGCCACCTTGCGACCAAAAACGTATAGAAAAATGGCCATAGCTGCATAAGAAATAATTTGAGAAATGCCGCTAACCATAAACCCAAAACGGTGCATAAATAGAGTATTCACAGCAAAACCAACCGTACCGGCAATCATCACTCCGTATAGAATGTAAATGTTCTTTTTTGTCAGGTTAAAACTAATGCAAAACTGGTTGCCTGCCAATGAAAAGATGCTGGCAAATGCCATTAGTGGTATTACGTATATTACGTTGATATAGGTAGCGTCAGCCAAAAGCAGTGTTAGCAGGGGAGAAATGGCAACAATACCCACAACAACCAGTGCTGTAGCAAAAATGGTCAGTTCAAAAATTTGCTGGTAACTTTTTTCAGCATCGGTCTCTTTTCGAATTGACATAACATAGGGGCCAATGGCCATCCGGATCATGTCTGACAAGACCGAAACCGGCAATACCAAATGCATGGCTAAAGCCAAAAGAGCTACCTCTTCTTTATTAACAAGCGCTTGGGCTCCAATAAATTTATCAATACTTATAATAACCCAGGTAAAAATGCTGCTCAGTATAAAAGGCCAGGTGTAAATAAAAATTTTGCGTAGCAAGGATTTAGAAAAATTCCGCAAGCGAACATAGGTTTTCGCTTTGTTTGTGTAAAAGAGAGTAACCAAAAGCCGCGAAAGTATTTGGGCTGAAAGAACTCCAAGCAAGCCAAATTCGAAGACAGCAAGGGAAAGAAAAACCGTAACCAACATAAAACACGCTTCGAGCAGAACAATCATGACAGCAGGTTTGGGTTTACGCTCAATGCGAAAAAAATTAATGTTGGTGTTGTTAAAAATATAGGGAAAAAGTTGAATGCCCACCAAAACTAACGACCATTGCAAAGTAGTGGCATTGGTACTGTCCACCACAAACAGACGGAAAAGGAATGGAGATGCAAAAAAAAGCGAAATACAGAGCAGGATAGAAACCACCAACTGGTAGTAAAACCAGGAAGTTAATACTATTTTACGGTATTTTTGATTGTCGTATTCGTAATAGTAGTAGAAAACACCGGCATTCAATGCGGTAAGAAAGGTAAGAATGGTGAAGGTTGACTGCAGCATGACCAGATTCGAATAATCTATTTTCCCCAGATACCGTGCGTACAGTGGAATTAAAAACATGGCAAACAACCTTGAGAAGACATTTCCAAAGCCGTAAACAAGGGTCTCACCAATAAAGCTTTTCAGGTTACCCATGCTGTGGATTTCTTTGGTCGTATTGTTTGTAGATACTGGCAATTAAATCGGCGGTTTCTTGCGGAGTTGCTCTCTCCATAGTGCCATGTTTTTTCAAAGTCGCTTCTGTCATTTCGTACAAAACACCCCTCTCCTTGCATTTCTTCAGATATTCATCGACCGTGGTCAAAACTTTGGCCGGATTGCCTCCAACGACCATACCAGCTGGCACATCTTTGGTAACAACGGCACCCGCACCAATAATTGCATGGTCGCCAACTTTTATACCGGGTAAAATTACGGCATTTGCACCTAAAAACACTTTATTGCCGATTATGGTTTTTTCCACACGTAGTTTTCCAGTGTGTATTACGGTGCTTGCGTCGTGCGCTAGAATAATCGAACCTGGCGCAGAAATAAAGCCTTCGCCTATTTCTACCAATTCATTTAAAGCATCAACAGTGCTGTTCATGCCTTTTCGATATGTTTTTTCGGGTCCTTTAGCAAGACGAAAAACGGTCTTAAGCAAATGAACTATCTTCATGTGTCTAATTCTTTAAAAATGAATGTAATTTATGTAATCGGGGTTTAATGCGGTACATGATTACGGTTAACAAACGGTGAAATTTGTTATTTAAATTCTTCTCCCACTTTGTGGCAAAATAACTAAATATTACATTTCCAGTAAGTTGAAACATGATTTTCATTATGGGCACATGGACATTTTTTTGATAATAGTAGCTAACCAGTTGCTTTTTTGCCTGATCGTACACCGACCAATACCAAACATCGTATTTATGCAAGTTTACTTCAAGCGTTCGAACACAATCGTTCCATAGCTTTTTTGAATCTTCATTGCTAGTTACCCTGTAATAGTCATATATTCCAAACATGGCATAAATAAAACCATTCAACACAAACGACGGTTTTTTGGTAGCAAACTCTTCGAACCAAACACATCCGTGTTCATCGACCCTTCGAAAGCCACCCTGTTCGTATTCAATATAAAACGAACGAAAACATCGGTGGGCAAGATCCAGGTATTTTTCATCGCCCAAAAGTTGGTAACCTCTCAGGAAAACGGAAATAAGTTGTCCTTGTATCATTCCCGATACCCATCCCTCTGGTATTCCATATTGACTATTGGCTTCGTTTTTTATAACCATGGAATCGGCCAACGATTCGCATCTCTTCTCCAGCCAATTAAGGCATCGAATGAAGGTGACCTTTGATTTTTCAGAATCAACGCGCTTTACAATAAAGTCATATTGCATAAGTGCGTATTGGATTGTAATAATGGGGGCGTAACTTTTTTTGGCTCCATTAATGGTATATGGAATCCCGTTTTCATCCAATGCTGCAAAAATCCCCTTTTCAACGTGTACGATGCCTGGGGTAATATCCTGGTAGTAACAACCAAGGATTGTGTCGTGAGAAATGTTTCCGACTCCCAGGTTAATTTCGTTGACTATTCCTGCCATAATGATTCATAGTTTTGTATGAATTGCGGTAAAACAGAATCCCAAGATGCGAATTCCATAATAGTTGTTGCATTTTGGGCGGACAGCTGCTTATGCTTATCTGTATTAATCAAAATATTTTGGAATTGACTAAAAAAATCCTTCTCATTGGCTTGTATAAAATGAACACCCATATCTTTATACAAACCATAAGGCAACCAATCACCGACCAATAATACGTTTCCTGCAACAAATGCCTCTTTTATTGAACTTGACAGCGCATCAGTTGTTTGCATGTTTACTGTAATGTCTGAAATAATTTTTGTCTCGGCCAACTCACTATCCGGCAATTTTTTATCAAGAATCAAATAATCAATCTCTAGTTTTTTTATAACAGCCAATAAATTCTTATAATAATCGGGGTTGTCATTTTGTCCATAGGTAAAGGGAAAAATCAGGAACAGTTTTTCTGCCTCTTTTCTATCAAGCGTGTTTAACCTATCGAGAAAATGCATATGCTGTTGTTCTGGCTTGGCGTTGTAACCAACAGTAACGACAGTTTTTGTAATAGGAACGTTGTATTTTATTCTAAGTGCGTCTTTGCGTTTTTGGTCAACTAATTCTTTCACAAGATCTAATCTTTTGGAACCATATTGGGCAAATCGTACTTTGTGGTTAAAATCCGGGAAATGAATTTCAAACTCTGATAACATGTTAACACCCATAACAATCAGGTCGGCTTCCTCAAAAATACGTCGTTGAATTTTCCTGTGCTGGGCTTTACTTCTGTATAGCTCTGAACCAAAAAGTGTTGCTACGACCTTTGTGTTTTGCGATTTTAAGGTATCCATATACTTTGCATAATAGTGACCGCACCACTGAATGTCAACTAAATCGCTATCTTTTATGTATTTCTTCATTATTGTCCGACGTATGAGCCGTCGGTAAACTTTGGCCAAAAAGCCCTGAAAATACTTTGGAATTAGATTTTCGACATCTTCGCAATCATTGAAGAAGCGCAATTCCCAAATATCAAGTGCGTTAACCCTGTATCCTTGTTTTTTTAATCCATGGATTAACTCCAACGTTCCTGGATGCCAAAAAGGAATGGGCATTAAAAGCAGAATCCGATTCTTATTCATGAATCAATTTTAAATACTCTTTCCATTCTCCAATATCTGTCCAACTGCTTTCGCTAACAGGAAAAACCCCAACTCGCCTATTTTCAGCTCTTAATTTATCGATAAGCATGGTAATATGGTAAAACTGATTATGCGGAATTTCGTTAATCAAATGTGGTTCCAGTATGTAAAAACCAGTGTTTATGTTAAATGTCAGTTCCGGTTTTTCGGTAATGCTGTTCAATAGTCCACTATTGCCCGTTTCGATGGTACCGTAAGGTATGGAATAGGTTTTTAGTGCGGCAACAACGGTGAGTTCGTTTTTGTTTTCGTGGTGATAGCGTAATATTTCTGCATAATCCTGATCGATGAGAATGTCGCAATTGGTAACGAAAAAAGTGCTGTTAATGGCATTGTCCAGTAAATGAAGGCTTCCGGCAGTTCCCAACGGTTTTGTTTCCTGAAAATAATGGATCTTGTACCTGCCACTTGTTTGATTGTCGAGGTAATATTTTATGATTTCGGCTCGATAATTAACAGATATGTAGAAATGATTACAACCGTAATGCAGAAAGTTATCCATGATATCTTCTATTATGGTTTTTTCTCCAATGGGAATCAAGGGTTTTGGGAGTACGTTTGTTAAGGGCTTCAACCGGGTTCCTTGTCCACCAGCCATAATTACTACTGGCAAATTTATTTGTGTATGTTCTTTAGTGCTATCATCGCCAATAATGTCCTCCCAAAAAATAACCTTAACCAAATAACCTTCGTCATTTATTACGGGCATGGCTTCGGCTCTTTTTTCGAGCATAATGTGTTTTATTTCCTCGAAAGACTGATGTGTGTTGGCAATAGTAATGTGCTTTCGTAAAATTTTCTCTATTGGTGTATCCAGTGGATGCTTGTTGATAATTGCTCTTTGTAAATCTCCCAAACTAAGTACACCAATAAACAGACTCTTGCTGTCGGTAATGAAAAGCAGCTTCCTTTTAATCTCGTCCATGAGTTTCAGGGCCGAGAGAATGGTGTAATTTGTTGATATGATGGTACTTCCAAGCATATATTACATCCCATCCTTGATTTTTCTGGCAGGAACGCCAACGTAAGTGCCGGGTTCTGTAATATCTTTAACAACAACTGTCCCTGCTCCCGTCCGGACATGTGAACAGATTTTCACATCGCTGGAAATGCAGGTTGATACTCCAATGTTGCATCCTTCGCCAACATAACTTCTTCCTGCTATCATAACTCCGGCTGAAACCATGCTATCTTTACATACTCTTGAGTCTGTAACAGTACTGTTAACTTGTATAAATACGTTGTCTTCAATCACTGAATTGAAATAAAGCATACTCATGGGAAAAATCACGACGCCTCTTCCTATCTTGGCAGTGCTATCAATAAGACAAGTGGAATGAATATAAGTTGAAAAAGGAATTGTTTTTTCAAATCTATCAAAAACTTCCTTTCTGTATTCCATTCTTGTGAAGCCAATTGCATTGGTAAGTTCATCGAAAACACCCTTTTTAAAAGCATTTGGAATGTCATCAAGTTTCCCTAAAACTGGATAACCGTATAGGATGGTTCCTGCGGGTGTATAATCATCAAAATACCCCGCAATGTCAAATTGCTTATCCTCAACAAAGTAGTGAACAAAATGATGAGCCATTTCCCCAGAACCGATAAAAGCAACGCGTTTTTTCATAGTGTATTCGTTTTATTTGTTTGAAAAAGATAGAAATAACAAGGAGTGCCTATGCGTAATCAATTTTTATTTCTCTAAATACTTTATCGCGAAGTGTAAACAATTCATCCCTATTTTTAGCCTGCAAAAGGACATATCCATAGCGGTCGGTTCCCAATTTTATGGAAGGAACGCGGTCGCCAGGCTTTAAATCGAACCTAAAATCGTACACTCCTGGCATTGATTTGATGTGGTCGTATGGCTTTATTCCACGAATGACTCCTTCCGGGAAATCAAAGAAAAAAACCCCCGAAGCCGCCGGTTTTGGCTCCTCAAAGGTGGGCTCAATTCCCAGCACTACCTCAATTAATGCACGTTCCATATTAATTCCGGTGGACAGCAAAACAAGTGTCGAAGAGATAAAATCACCACCAATTCTAGGACTTACTTCAATAAAAGTGATTTTTCCGTTGTTTATTTTCACTTCGTTGTGCGAACCACAGTTGTTGAAATTGAATATTTGGGATGCATTGTGTACCATTTCTTCTATTTTGGCACGAATATCATCCGAAATATCGGCTGGCTGAACATGTCCCAACTCAATATAGTAAGGCAGTGGCGTAACAATTTTTTCCGTTATTTGAAGCACTTTGGTAATGCCATTGTAGTGTAACGATTCAATGCTGTATTCTTTCCCTTCAACCACTTCTTCGGCTAAAACAGTTTCCAGCCTGGTAAACTTCTTGGTTTCTTCCAGAATTTGATTTGCATCCTTTCTGTTGTCGCAAAAAATTACGCCACGGCTTCCAGAGTTATCGCGGGGTTTTATTACAATTGGGCAATTGAAATCGTCAGGAATTTGAGTAATAAGGCGTCCTTTCGCGCAAGGAAGGCCGTTAGCCAAAAAACGTTCCTTCATCTGGAATTTATCAGTTGAAATGATGGCGGTTTCTTCAGAGAAAAAATTCATGCCATATTTCTTGGCTATTCTGGCCATCATAACCAGAGGCTTATCGGTTGCTGCAGTAATTACAGCATCAATTTTGTATCTTTCAACAACAGCACAAGTACCATCAAAGTCCTGGCCTCCAACAACTTCAAATACATCAGCCCATTTTTGAGCTACGGCTTCGGGGTTTGGATCGACAACTACAGTAAAAAGGCTCATTTTCTTGCACTCTTTAATAAGAGACAACTGATAGTCGGATCCACCAAAAACTAAAATCGAACGTTTATTGTTTTGCATAAGTAAATTATTTCAGTATAATTCGTAACCCATCCTCAAGACTGACTTTAGGTTGCCACCCTAAGAGTTTGCTTGCTTTTTGAATGTTAGCAATGCAGTCAAGAACTTCATTTTTCCGAAACTCGTTCCTAAAGTTTACTTTCACATCACGTCCTGTTAATTTTACAACAGTGTCAACCAGTGTAGCAATGGAGTAAGAAGAGCCTGTTCCCAGATTAAACACTTCGTGGTCAATAGTTTTGTTTTCAATAGCCAAAACAATAGCATCTACTACATCGCTAACATAAACGTAATCCCTTTTTGGGCGCGGATCCATTAGCGTAACGTTTCCAGCACTTGATTGATCGACTATTATGGGAATAAGAAAATTTGAATTTTGCCCCTTCCCGAAAATATTAAACGGCCTGAATATAATTGATTTAACCCCAAAGTCACGATAATAAGCCTGGCATAATTGCTCACAGATGAGTTTTGTTTGGGCGTAAGGGTTATGAGGAGTTAACGGATGTACTTCGTCAACCGGAAGATATTCGGGATTTCCATATAAGTACGATGACAGAAATATAACCTTTGCGTCGTTTTTTCTGGCAGCTTCCAATACGTTCAACATTCCGTTTACATTAGTGTCGTAGAAGGAATGTGGATTTTCAAAAGATTCAGGAACAAAGGATTTGGCTGCCAGGTGTACAATACAGGAAAAATCTGTCAGTTTTTCGAACGTTTTAAAATCTTTGACGTCTTGCCCAAAAGCATGATCAATTTCAATAAAAGAATATCTGGAAGCTGACAACGTTGCACACAATTCTTTGCCCACGAAACCAGCGCTTCCTGTTACAACTATAGATCTTTCTTTGCGTGTGGGCATTTTAGGTCAACTTTGGTCTGGAATTGAACTTCAAAAATAGCATTTTTGAAATTATTCCGCAATTCCAATTAAAATGTTACAAAGATAGGAATATATTCATGTTTCCGGATCATCGCTGTGTGGTTTGCTCTTTCGGCTCTCTAACTCCAAAAATGGAGTAATTGTAAAGTTTCACCACGTTGTTGGGTGTAAAGTTTAAGATTTCCCGACT
>JBBISE010000137.1:0-9817 GCA_037441445.1 Salinivirgaceae bacterium | reverse complement strand
TTATTGGCTATGGAAATATGAATTTTTGGGTGACCCAACGCACAAAACAGGAAAAGCCCTTGAAACACGTTTTCAAAGTTTCGAGAACTTCCAAAAAGAGTTCGAGACAGCGGCCATAACCCGGTTTGGCAGTGGTTGGGCATGGCTGTCGGTTGACAAAGATGGCAACTTGTTTATTTCATCGACACCCAACCAGGACAATCCGTTGATGGATGTTGTGGAAAAACGGGGCACACCCTTACTGGCATTGGATGTCTGGGAACATGCTTACTACCTTCAATACCAAAACAAAAGGGCTGACTATGTTGCGAACTTCTGGAAGGTGGTGAATTGGCAAAAAGTAGAGGAACTTTATAAAGAGGCCATTACCATATAGTTTACAGATTTTCCAGCTTTTTGCAGCAATTGTCCACCAAATGGTCGTTCTGTAGGGGCATGTCGCCCCACTGGTTAAGTATGTGTTCCAACATATCCTCAATTTCGTTACGGTTGTTTGTTGTAACCAATTTTAACCGAGTTTCCTTGAAATTGGGCAACCCTTTAAAGTAGTTGCTGAAATGTTGGCGCATTTCTAAAATTCCGTAAACCTCGCCTTTGCGTTCAATGCTTTTGTCGAGGTGTAGTCGGGTATAGTCAACCCGCTGGCGGACTGTCAGTGGTGGAAGCAATTCGCCGGTATCAAGATAGTGCCTTATTTCCTTAAAAATCCAGGGTCGTCCAATAACGGCACGGCCAATCATAATTCCGTCCACTCCGTAGTTGTCGAAAGCGTTTTTGGCATCCTGCGCGCTTTTAATGTCGCCATTACCTATAATAGGGATTTTAATCCGTGGATTGCGCTTAATACGACCAATGGGTTCCCAATCGGAAACGCCACGGTAAAACTGCGAACGCGTGCGACCATGGATGGCCAGCATGGCTATACCGGTATCCTGTAGTTTTTCGGCTAAATCTTCGATTATGATTGAATCCTCGTCCCAACCAAGGCGGGTTTTCACGGTGACTGGTAGTTTCAGGGCATTGACAATGGATTGGGTAATTTCGACCATCAAATCGGGGGTGCGCAGCATACCGGCGCCAGAACCTTTGGTTGCCACTTTTTTTACGGGACAGCCAAAGTTTATGTCCACAAAATCGGGTTTGTACGATTCTGCTATTTGTGCCGCCTCGACCATTGAATTGAGGTTATTGCCAAAAATTTGAATGGCCATGGGGCGCTCATATTCAAGCATCTCCAACTTTTGTAGTGTTTTCCTGGCATCGCGTATCAGGCCTTCCGACGAGACGAACTCGGAACACATGACATCGACACCGAAATGTTTGCACATGAACCGGAAGGTGATGTCGGTGACATCTTCCATGGGAGCCAGAAAAAGAGGCTTATCGCGTAATTCAATATTTCCTATCTTTACCATTCGAAAAAAATTTGCGCAAAGATACTAAAAGGGAACGCCAAACGCAGTTTTTGCACCAACGAACTCAGATAATTGATGCGTATAAAGCTAAATTTCAAATCATTGTCTATGATAAAATCCGTATCCCCATTCACAACCATTGTCCTGCTATTTGTTTTAACATTTTTTTCCGCCATTATAGCTTCTGTAGTAAGCATAGGAACCGGCGAGATATTTGCCACTTTGGGCTATTCAACACACAACAATCTATGGCTTGACTATACACGCTTAGCCATTCAAACATCAGTAATTTTCGGGTTGCCGGCATTTTTGCTGCCCTTTTTGGCCAGCGTAGAGCCTGTCAGCGTTTTGCCCAACTGCAAAGAAACCATTGGCAGGTTATTGATATTGGGTACTTTGGCCTGGTTGTTTTGCCTTGTGCCGGTAAACACCTTGTGGGAGTTTAATAAGTCAATTGTGTTTCCCGAATCCATGGCAGGCATTGAAGAGAGTCTCCGCCAAATGCAATCAAAGAGCGACGAATACCTTAAAACATTACTGGCATTTCGTGGATGGGGCAATCTGTTGATAATCATTGTCGTTGTGGGTTTGTTGCCCTCGCTATTCGAAGAGTGGTTTTTTCGTGGTGTTTTACAAACGCTAATGGTCAAGTTGTCGGGTAAAACCTGGCCAGCCATAGTTATTACTGCCATTGTGTTTTCTGTTTTTCATGCGGAGTTTTATGCCTTTTTGCCCCGTGTTTTACTGGGGATTCTACTGGGTGTAGCTTACGCTTCGTCCGGAAAATTGTGGCTTCCGGTTGTACTTCACTTTTTAAATAATGTTTCCAGTGTCTTGCTTCACCAGTTTTTAGGGCAAGAGACGTTGGAAAAACTGTCGGGCATGGGACATGGTTGGGTACAGTGGGCAATTACGCTCATTCTGCTCGTGTCAGCAGGACTGATATTCAGGCTTATGCTTCGTCAAAACCGTCTTCATCAGTAGAGTCAGTTGCGAGGTTTTCGGCACCGTTTTCCCGCTCGTTTTTCCGGTAAACATAAACAAGTCCGTATTGAATGCATTTCTCGCGCATTTCGGTCGGGGGTAATTTAGCGAAAAAGTTTTCCACCTGGTTCCAAATTTCGAGGATTAAATCATCGGCTTCCTTGCGCATTGAGGCAACTTTGGTACTTGCCTTCGTGTAAATATCCTGAAGGCTTTTCTGGTTGCGGTAGGTACGCTGATAATCCTCGAAACGCACCTTAACCAAAGCAATGGTGGGGTTTGTAATGGGCGATGCCCCGGTTGCAAGGCGGGTCGCTTCCCCTTTGATTATTTTGTCACCCCATTCCAGAATTTCGGACTCGGTATTCAGGGTTGGAACCGTTTTTTGGCTTTCCTTCAATCCATAAAATTTCCTGATTTCGGGTTTAAGTTCCCCACGGGCAATGGCCAGGTTCATTACCTGTATAAAGTGAGAAATGTATAGTTTTGCCCTACGCTGAACATCAATATAGGTTTTGCTGTTTTGTGTCTGACGGCGGAATGTTTCGCGCTGGTGATCGACGGTTTGCTTATAGAGAGGCAAAAACGCACGTAGTTTTAACAGCATTGACTGCGATATGGCCAGATTGGCGGGAGCTATGACATTTCCTTGTTTCAATGCGGCGTTCAGGGCTCGCAATCGTGCAATGTCGGTATTGGGTAACCTGCGATAGGGCATTTTTTGCGGTTTTGGGTTTTACCGCTGCGAATATACAACATTTTTTACAAATGTCAACAATCTTCGCAATTATAGTTGGTTAAACAATAAATAGTTAGCATCAAGACTGCTTTTCTGTTGACGAAAATCGGGTGTTTGTTGGGTCAACCTGTAGGCATTTCAACAACAAAGGGTTGCCAGAAACGGACAACCCTTTATTTCGTTTTTTAACATCCATTACTCGCGGTTAGCAAAGCGCGCCAGCAATTTTAGCATTTCTATATAAAGCCAGATTAGGGTTACCATCAACCCGAAGGCTGCAAACCACTCCATATACCTTGGAAGGTTTGCCTGAGAACCTTTCTCGATGAAATCAAAATCGAGCAGTAGGTTTAATGCTGCAATGGCAACTACAACCAGCGAAATGCCTATTCCCAGCGGACTGCTGTCATACATGGCTTCGAACTTAACACCAAATAAACTCAGAATCCATACAACACCATACATCAGCATAATTCCCAGTGTGGCTGCAACAAGAATGGAGCGGAATTTCTCTGTTACTTTAATCCATCCGGAACGATAGGCGGTCAACATAACAAACATGACTGCCAGGGTAAGCATTACAGCGCGCAACACCAAGCCAGGGTACATGGTTTCGAACATGGCAGAGACGGCCCCAAGAAATAGGCCTTGCAAAAGGGCGTATGCCGGAGCTAAATACGGAGCCCACTCCTTCTTAAAGCTGATTACTATGGCAACCACAAGTCCGCCAATGGCTCCTCCCATCATCCAGCCAAGAAAAGAGGCTTCGGGATTGGCAATTACCTTTGACCACATCCAACCGGCGGATACCAGGGCTAAAACTAACAATACCAACGTTTTATTGATTGTTCCCCCAATGGTCATGGCTTCACTTTGTGAGCCGGCAAAACCAGCTGAGCGGAACATTTTTTCACTTAATGTAGGATTTGATGTTCTAAACATAATTTCAGGTTTTTAATTTCAGAAATCCCGTTGCCCAAAAAGCATACCGAACTTGACATTTGTCATAATTCTGACACAACATGGGCTAATATTGACAGGTTGTCATTAAGAGAATCTTCAGACATATTTGAGGATAAATACAAATACGATGGCGATTGTCAACACCAAAAAGGTTTTTATTGGGATATACTTGCCGGGCGGAATGTGCAAGTGTTTGTTTGTAAGGTAAATCATGGCCGCTTTTTCAACCATGAACGAAAAAAGAGTTGCCAGGGCTATTCCAAAAATTCCCCATTGGATTCCCCACCAAACACTTAAAACAACGTTAGAAATAATCTCCATGATAGAAACCCACACCAATAATCCATTTTTCCGAAATCCAACAATTATGGTTTGGGGAAGTAATAGCCGCGGCAAGACCAAAAGCAAATAGACATCAAACACGATGGCCGATTGGCCAAAAGCCTCGTTAAAGACATGAATAAACAGCCAGTCGCTGAAAATCAGGAATATAATAGAAAGGGGGACCAAAATCATGATTAAACGTCGCGTTTTGGATTTTAACTCAGCCAATTCAATCTCAGGGTTATTGGATGCAATAAACATGGGTATCATGGCATTGCTCAGCCCAAGAGCCAGAATTGAATTGAGTGGAAGTTCCCTTGCTCCGTACCGGAAAATAGCAAAGGTTTGCTCATCGAAAAGGGCGTTTACAATAATCCCATCGACATATACACCAGACTCGGCAATGACAGCCGACAACAACAACGGAACCGAAAAAAGCAAAAAGCGTTTTATCCATTGAATATCAATCCTTGGCATTCCCAATTGAAACACAAAATGGGCTGTTGTAAAAAAACGCAAAGCAGCAAAAACAACTGTACCCAAAATTACACCATTGACCGATTGGGTAATGACAGCTCCGGCCACACAGAATAAAACAAAAAACAAGGGTGTGACGAACCCACTGAGATACATTGGAATATGTTGATTGCGAAGAATAAACGAGTACTCAAGCAACATGGACGGTGTCCAAAACAGGGAATAGAGCGAAGCACCTGCTATTAAAACGAAGCCCGATGAGCCAAAAAAACCAAACAAGTATTGCCCAACCAAAAACAAGGAACCAAAAACAAGTGCAAGAAACCCAAAAATATAAAACACCTGCGCTACCTGGCGGTTGGCTTCCTGAGTATTTGTTGTATCGATATGACCCAGCATGCCCCTGACTAAGGCATTTACCCAAAAGAAATTAATGAAACCGGCAATAAACAGGAAAAGCTCATATTGACCGATGTCGAAGGTGGTCAATGGAGTTTCCATCCATAGATATGATTTCGCGAGCATAACCGAGACAAGCAGCATGCCTGCGAACCGGCCCATGAGAAAAAACTGAAGGCCAAGACTTTTATTTTCAGCAAGTTTCTTTAACAAGTCTGTTCTTTTACAATAATTAGAAAACAGTCAGCAATATACAACGATGTTTTGGTTTAACGGACTATTTGCTTTAAAAACCGTATGACCAGAAACAAACATTTGATTTACTGAGTATTAATGGCATTGAATAGAAAAATAACGATTGTTTGCGGTAAAGAATGCAATTTTTTTTTGCATAATAGTTGAAAACATATTATCTTTGCGCTCACAAAAATGGTGGATGTAGCTCAGTCGGTTAGAGCATCAGATTGTGGTTCTGAGGGTCGCCGGTTCGAATCCGGTCTTCCACCCCAAAAATGGCAGCCCAAAAGGCTGCTTTTTTTATTTTCTACGGATTAAGTCAGAAAATAAAAAAGGCTGTCCCGGTGCCCCGAAACAGCCCAACAACCTTAAAATGCTGACTGCTAATCAATTAACAGAACTGTCGTTCCCTTACAAGTTCCAAATTGATAGTGCAGCAAATATAACCCTTTACGAGCCATATTTCCAAATTTTTCGACTACTATTTTTCCCTCATCGGTGGAAACTACTTTTTCTAAGCGTTCGCACACTCCCTGAGAATTGATAAAAGCTATAGTTCCCTCTTGTCCTGCAGGGAAACCACTCAAAATACAATAATTCGTTGCCGGATTTGGAAATACACTAATTTCATGGCCGGCTCCCGGGATATTAATACCTGAACTTCCCGAAACAAGAATACGCACATTTCTTACAGCCCCTTGTTTTCCATCACTGGCAATGACCTGAAAATGGTATTCTGGTTGGGGGTTCGCCGGAACGGTTCCCAGAATCGTCCAATGTTCCTGGTTTTGCATTATTGAAATCCATTCAGGATAATTCATTACAGTGACATTAACAGCATCGTTGTCGGGATCACTCACAGTAAAGCTCACGTTTAAATTTTGATTTGCCGATGCGTTTATGTCAGTCAATTCGCCAATAACGGGAACTTGATTGTTTGATTCGGGGATTTCAAAAGACGGAGGAAATACAATCCGGTCAATCCATACGGCATCTTGTCCGGCATTAACGGATCCGTCTTTGTTGTAGCGCCACACCAGCTGGTTTGTTCCAGCCGGAAGGTTTAGTGTTACTTTTGTCCATTCGGGAACATTGTCCCAAAAGGCCATGCGCGTTCCGTTGACCTCAAATTCCAAAAAGTCGTATGGATACATTGAACCGGAACCCTCGCACGACGTTTTGACCCAAAAACTTATTTTGTCAGGCACTTCGTGGGTCACCGTTGTTGAAACCTGGGTACTTTGACTGTGACTTATGGCACCTGAGCGCAAACAGTGTCCGTTATCTATACCTCCCGGGGAAAACGTCCAGGGTGAAGCCGAATTGTTTGACCAGACTGGCAAGGAAAACGATGAAGCTCCAAAATCTTCGACAGGCAGGTTTACTCTCGTACTAAAGGAAAGGGAACTTGACTGGATCCCATCGGAAATGTTTGCCTGCACGTTTAGGGTAGCGCCATCCGACGACTCTGGTCCGACATAAATGACGAAAGTGAATTCGGTTGTTTGAAGAGGCAAAACCAGAGCTCTTTGAATAGTTTCATTGACAACAGTAAATCCCTGACTATCTGTAGTTAATACGGCATAAACAGTATTCGATTCGGCTCCGCCGAAATTACGTACCGGAATGGTTAAAAGAACCGCCTCTCCCCTTTCGGGCACCCCATTTCCATTACCACCAATTTGGTCGTTCCAGACGGCACTCCCGCAGGCTAACATGGAGGCACGTACCGGAATATGGAAATAATCGGTGTGGTGAATATTATTGTTGATTAAAATGTCAATCTGGAAAAGGATATTTGTGTTGTTGGGAATAGAAACTGGAAGGGAAAACTCAATGGACTCCGTAGAAGAGACTACCTGTCCGGCCTCAACAGTTCCAAAATTCAATTGAACCCCTTCGACAGAAATGCCCGGAGTTAAAGCACTAACGACGGCTGTACATTGCGTAGTTCCGGTTAAACCAACATTGGTAATATTGATTTGTATTGTTGCAGGTTTACCAGAAACGACATAATTAACTGACCCATTGCCGATTGTATAACCATCGAAAATAAGCGTTGGCGCAGTAGGCCTTTGGAATATCACCGATACCGTGTCGGGAATAATATTTCGGCCTGATGAAACCAAAAACAATGTATCGGGTACCCTTATTGTCGGGTAGATGTGTAAAACCCTCTCCCCCATAAGCGAATCGACAAATCCCAGGAGGTTGCTTTGCTTGTCAAGGAGAGAAACCTGCAAGTTGGGATTATTTGCTGAACTGGTAATTGTAAGTTCGTTATCGCCTGCAAATATTTCACCTACTGTTTCAAACGCAGGCGAAGTTGGCACGGTTGTCCAAATCGGCAACACCGGGTCGCCCAATACGTTACACGCATAAAAGACCCATCGTTGGGCACCTGGTTCGTACTCGAATGGCAAATCGACCCAGGCGGCGGTTCTGAGTTGGCTAATCTGGTGACAAATACCCAGTTGCTGCTTCTCCAATCCATAAAGGGCGTGGATAAACTCGCGGTGTTGATGCGCCGATGGCCCCTCGGTTTGACCCTCGTTGAACCATCCGTACCGGCTATTGCCAACATATCCGCTGGCGAAATTAGGAAGGAAAATCATGCGCTCGGCAACACAATCACTCTGATCGAATGCAGCCGCCAGACAACCATGCGAGTAAATCAAAGGATTTAGACGCGTAATTCCGTTGATGGCTGAAAAGAACGTATTGGTAAGATCCGAATTGTAGAGCCGCATGTTGTAATCGTAATTCGAATGGCCAACATGATGTATAAAGGAGGTGCCTTGGTTAACTTTGTTCCGCAAATCGTTCGTGGTCCATGTCTGAGAACGGTCAAAAAGGCTGTCATAGGGATCTGTTGAAGGAATTCCCTGCGTTGTATATCCATTGGCGGTTTGCAATCCCACAATCATATCAAGGTATTGCGCACCCCAAGTTGCAGGGTCGTCGAACAGGTGCTCGCCAACCAATAAGGGTTTGTTTGTATCCGACAGAACTGGCGAATGGGTGTAATTGGTGGTTTTGCCAATAAAATTGTTGAGCTCCGATGCGTTGCTGAACGGAATTCGTCCAATGGCTACTTCGGGAAGTAGGTCAGCCTCATCGGGTTCACCAAAAATGCCGTTTTGGTTTGTATCCCAATTGCCGTCTAAGGCAGCGTAGTACAAATCAGACGGTATGTTCTCGGAATAGACTTGTGACGAATGCGCCACAGCCCGCAGATGACGGACAGGTATTGTCTCAACATCACCGCCCAGAACGACGAACCTTACATTTTTGTTTTCGTGAAAATCACGGATACAATTGCGGATTTTCTCAGCCAAATCTGTTCCTGGATATGAGTTTTGAATACTCTGCGTGGTCACTAACCTTGATTTTTTTCCCTGCGAATGGTAATTGGCCAAAAGCGGCTCAAGGGCATCAACATATTGCTCGGTTGTAATAAGTAAAACATCAATAGTATTGACGCTGTTGGTTTGCTGAGGTGCTTTAGGCAAAACAGCAGCATTATCAACAAAGGTTTTGAGCAGCATGATGTCGTGGTCGCATAACCGCGACTGGCCTTGACCCTGTTTTCCATACACTTCGACCAATAATTTTCTAAAAAACACAAGTTTACCACCTGCCGGATTGTATTTAACGGGTGACAGGCCAAACATCAACACTGGTTTTCCATTTATATAATGGACTTTGTGCAAAAGCTGTGAATAATCCTGTCCCAAAAACTCGGATTTCGAGTAGGTCAGGGCATCCGGAACCACAGGGCCTGCACTCTGGGATACAGAAAGTGGCCTTACATGCCCGGTTGGGGCAATAATTCCGTCAATGGTGAGGGTATCGGTTCCAATGGCTGTAACCACAATCTGTTCCACAGTAGTTCCTTCGGGTAAAACCAGGTTACATACACGCCAGGGAAGGGAAGGCTGCCCATACACGCCTTTGTTTGTACAATAATCCGAATCAATGGTTTTGATGTTTCCTGTTCCGGTAATTCTTGGGTTTGCGAAGGTGTATTCGTGCTTAAGGATTTGACCCTGTAAACATAATCCCAGCGCAACAAACCCCCAGATAGTCGTTGCTTTTTTCATTTTTTTTATAAATCAGTTCCCACGTCAAATATAGTTATTTACACTTCAAAAAGCAACATCGCCCAAAAAAGAATCACCCTATTTTCTTTTTTGTATCTTTGGCCATGTTGTAATCAATATCCATGAAACGCCCATGCCGACAACCGATTTTTCGACACACAGGCGCATGATTAAAG
>JBBISE010000136.1:0-9848 GCA_037441445.1 Salinivirgaceae bacterium | reverse complement strand
TAAAAATGAAAGAGTATCACATAACTTGTAATAAAAAAGCAAGGTGTCCATCCTCTGAACACCTTGCCTTTATCGTTATTTTTATGATTCTGTGTTTTAGGTTCTATCCCAAAGAGGCCACCATAACAGCCTTAATAGTGTGCATGCGGTTCTCAGCCTGGTCGAAAACGATCGAGTTTTTGCATTCGAACACGCCTTCGGTAACTTCAATACCATCGGTCAAACCAAACTCTTCGCTCACTTGCTTTCCAACTTTGGTGTCGGCGTTGTGGAATGCTGGCAGACAGTGCATGAATTTAACCGCGGGATTGCCGGTTTTCTTCATCAATTCGGTATTTACCTGATAGGGTTTCAGCAACTTAATACGCTCAGCCCATACTTCTTTTGGTTCGCCCATGGATACCCAAACGTCGGTGTGCACATAATCAACACCTTTAACAGCCTCGTTGGGGTTTTCGGTGATGGTAATGCGGGCACCAGATTCTTTGGCTATGGCACGACACTGTTCAATCAAGTCGTTCTCGGGCCAAAGTTGTTTTGGAGCGCCAATACGAACATCCATACCCAGAATAGCACCTACGGTTAAGAGTGAACGTCCCATGTTGAAGCGTGCATCGCCAACATAAGCGTACGAGATTTGCTCAACAGGTTTGTGGGAGTGTTCCATCATAGTTAACACGTCTGCCAACATTTGAGTTGGATGCCATTCGTTGGTTAAGCCGTTCCAAACAGGAACTCCGGCGTTGTTTGCCAATTCTTCCACGATTTCTTGTCCAAAACCACGATATTCGATACCATCGTACATGCGTCCAAGTACGCGAGCGGTGTCTTTCACGGTTTCTTTGTGTCCCATTTGGCTACCGCTGGGGCCTAAGTAGGTTACATGGGCTCCCTGATCGTGAGCGGCAACTTCGAAGGCACAACGGGTACGGGTTGAATCTTTTTCAAATATCAGGGCAATGTTTTTGCCTTTTAACATGGGTTGCTCAGTTCCACTATATTTCGCGTTCTTGAGTTGTTTCGAAAGATTCAATAAGAACATAAGCTCGGCTTTTGTAAAATCGAGTTCTTTCAGAAAGTGACGGTTTTTTAGATTTACTGCCATTTTTTTAGGTATTTAGGTGTTAGGTGATTAGTTGTTAGGTGATTAGGTATTAGGTATTAGGGTTTAGTCTTCGTATTCCATGGTGATTTTAGTGCCGTAGCTCATGTCTTCGAGTTTGGTTGCTTCGGTAATGACCGACATTTTGCCCCCTCCTTCGATGAAATACAAAGCTGCCTGAATTTTTGGAGCCATGCTGCCTTCCGCAAATTGTCCATCTTTCAGGAGTTTCATGGTATCGGCATGGTTCAGGAATTCGAGTTTTTTCTCGTCAGGCTTTTTGTAGTTGACATAAACGAATGGAACATCGGTTAAGATATAGAATTCATCCGCTCCTACTTTTCGTCCAACCATAGCGCTTGCCAAATCTTTGTCAATTACCGCTTCCAAGGGACGGATAACGTTTTTTTCGTCAATATAAACAGGAATACCGCCACCACCAACGGTGATTACAATTTTCCCTTCGCGGGCCAATTGCTCTACTGTATGGCTATTCATGAAATCCATAGGTTTTGGTGATGGAACAACACGACGGAAACCGCCATGTGCTTTTACTTCTTCTTTGAAGATCCATCCTTTGTCAGTAGCTAATTTGTCAGCCTCTTCTTTGGTGTAAATTTTTCCAACACGCTTTGTGGGGTTGTTAAACGCGGGATCGTTTTTGTCAACAACAACCTGGGTTACTAACGTAATGATATCTTTCTCAATACCGTGTTTACGCAAAACGTTACGCAGTGAACGTTCCAACATATAACCAATACCTCCCTGAGAATCAGCCACATCAATATCCAAAGGCATTTGTGGTATTCCGTAGAGTTGCTCTCCGGCATCATTACGCATCAGAATGTTTCCAACTTGAGGGCCGTTTCCATGAGCAAGAATTAAATCGTAGCCTTCTTTCAGCAGGAAAACAAGGTTTTCCATGGTGTCAGTCGAGTTGGTTTCCTGCTCTTCGATGGTTCCAACCTGATTACCGCGCAACAGGGCATTCCCGCCCAGTGCTACTACCGCTAACTTTTTCTTTGTCATATTACGATTGTTTTTAGATTGTTCTGTTTTAATTTGAACCAATCCCCGAAAAGGGAATGAAGGCACAAAACTATAAAATTTTTAGCATGCAAAATTGGTTTTAAGGAAAAGATGTTCCTTAACACAAAAATGTTGTAATAAAATAAAATTCAGATGTTTACTCTGTTAACTATTTTATAAAGATTGTCAGTATGTCGATGGAATTCAGAAGACACAATTCCGGAGAACCGAGAAAAACTTATTCCCAGGTGTAGTGTAACGCCAGTTTCTTATCGCCATTGACCAAGGATGATTTAAACTCGCATACGACATTTTTTGTGTTTGTCAATTCAATAATACGCTTGTTCCAGGCTGCGATTCGGTATTCTGCTGCTTCATTTATTTCAGGAAAATCGGTGATTACAACAGCATGGTTTTTCTGGTCTTGTCTGTAATTTTAGCTTTGCAGGGATTAAAAAAGGTTGTAATAATGAAAGGGGCACGGGAAATAATGTAATTAGTTGTTGCCACAACCAAAAACATTTTATAAACGCCTTTTAGAGCAAAATCGGCTGCAAACCTTCCCATAGCTTCACCACCGGCTTTTGGATCACCATTGAAGAACATTTCGTTTACTTTTTCTATGGGATCAAGATACCCGTGCTTCATGGGGTACCATTTCGGTATTTCAATGGTGCCGGCATAAATTTCTTTTGATTCAGGAGACAAAGAATTCAGCAATTTTTCGTAGTGTTGAGGAAAATTAGTCTTTACAAAAGTGGCTGTCGATTTTACTTCAGTGCCTTTAACGACCATTCCTCCGGATTTGTTTTTGGCTTTGAATAGTGATTTAAAAAACATTGTCTATTAATTTGAATCTGTATTTTCTGGTTCCACAAAATTACCCATTTTTTTTGATTTCTTGACGAAACGATCCAACCGGACGGTAATGAATCGAGATGTTTATTTACAAATCAGAAAGTGGGTCATTTAATCGATTTAAACAATTCCTCTCTGTTAATTCAAAATAAATCTATTCAAAGTCGAAAAAAAATACGGCATTTTTTACTTTAAAATCTCGAATCGAAAAATATTTTGTTGATGAATTCCATTGCTCAATTTCAGTTGGAAAATTTCACCAGGCAATGTATATTCCCTATTTTGGCAAGATTTTGTAAAATCAGCAATCGGAAACAAAAAAGTGACTCCACTCCCATTTTCCTGCCCTTTGATATTAATAAGGGGTTCTATCTTTTCGAATACAAATACTTGTAAAACAAGTCCATCTGTTGTTTTGAAGGTTGGTAAATGCATCATTAGCGTGTCGGTGGCCTGGCAGAAACCAAAAATAATATTTTCACCTTCAAGGCGCATTGTAAATGGATTGTCTGATGAATTTAACTGCATTTGAACTGTATCAGCGACTTGTCCAAGAATTTTACCATCCGCAACTATGTTTAAGGTGATTAGCAAGAAAATAATTCTATTCATATGTTTATGATTTTTAGGTTTAAGGTCACATGGAACTTACCATTCGCAAATAATCATACCCTTGTGTGAGGTAATGATTATTTGCTCATGGATGTTTCATATCAGTAAAATTTAGTGTGTGTTTATGCGTCAATGATAGAATTCTTAAGCAACATTTTAATATCGAATCCTGTAATGTTGCCCCATACAGCTCGTATGTTTGAACAGAATTCCAACATGAAAAAGATCAATTGTATATTTTTTATCTTGTGGAACCGTTAATTGTCTCCAGGCATTCGCCATATCACGAGACCAAAAAATATCGCCTATGACAATGATACTTCCATCCGGGATTTTCTTCCAAAACTGTTCTACATAGCGCAAGGTAGCATTGCCTGAATGGTTTCCATCAATATAAATAAAACAGGTGCGATTTTGAAATTCAAAATTTTGTATAAAAGAATCAAAATCGGAATGCTTGGCTACGACATTTTGGTTGTTCCATTGAAGGAAATTTTCGAGAGCTATTTTATGAATATTCTGACAACCTTCAACTGTGGTTATTACCTTTTTTGTTGATTCTGCTAAAATATTGGTTGTCAAACCTAAAGATGTTCCGAATTCAATTATTACATCAGGATTATAAAACTGAACCATTTTTCCAAGTAAACACCTGTATTTGAATGGTGTAGTTACAGAAAGAGCCAGCTCTCCAATTCTTTTCGTTTTTCCGTTGTTTATTGACGATGAGGCACCTAAATCCTGTAGAATAACGTAGCCGGTATTTTTTTTAAGCTGTTTCTGCTTTAATTGGTTTTCGAAAAAATGTCTTTCTGATTTTTTGTCATTTAGAACCGATTTTACAAACCTAAAAACCCATGGGCTGTGTATGCCATGTCCTTTGCTGTGATGCGAAAACAGAAAGTATTTCAGCCATTCTTTGGCGGTAAAAAGTGTATTACTCATGTTAAATTTCAATCAACCGGTGTTTCATTGCATAAATTACAAGACTTGCCGTGTTTTTACAGCCGGTTTTTAAAAGAATATTGCAACGGTGTTTGTCAACGGTACGTTTGCTAATATCAAGTTTATCAGCAATTTCCTGATTCGATAGCCCCAGGCATATTTCCAGTAGTATATCCTTTTCCCTATCCGACAACACATTTTCATAAACCTCGGTTTTGTGAGTTTTTATATTGCGGATAAGGGCATAGAGAAGCTCTTCGCTAAAGTAGTTGTTTTGGTCTAAAACAGAAAAAATTGCTTTTTTCACCTCATTGAAATCGGTGTTTTTTATGACAAAACCCCGGGCACCGGCATCAATCATCTGGTAGTAATAATCCTCATCGCCGTACATTGACAGGGCAATAATCTTTAGTTCCGGATAAATTTGTAGGGCCTTACGCGTTGCGTCAATCCCGTTTACCAAAGGCATTTCAATGTCTATAAGCACTAAATCAGGCACAAGGAGTGCCAACGAATCAAGAAATTCTTGTCCGTTGTCACTCTCGGTGATTTTTTCCACTTCGGGAATATTCTCAATCAGCATCTTCAACCCTTGCCTGAACAGGCGATGGTCATCAACGAGATGAATGTGTAAACCCATGTTTAGATTTTAGAATCAACTATGCGTAGTATCTCTGCTTCCAGTTCGTTTGCCCTTTTTTGTATAGCCTCGCCTTTTGAAACTATGTCGCTGGCAAAAGCTTTGTCATCCAATCCCGCAGCATTTATTTTTACATTCAGGAAAGCACCCATAACGCCAGAACGGGCAGCGAGGGCTCCAACACCCGCATCGGTAACTGAGTTTGGATTTCCGGTTTCAGCCATGGCTTTGGCAATTTCCATGGCATCGAGGCAAAGTTGCATGGTTTTAAACGGAACTTCCGTAGCAAATTTGGTGGCTTCTTGTATGGCTTTCTTACGGGCTTCTTTCTCGGCATCGGTTTCTTTTGGAAGGTCAAATGCGCTCATTATCAGATTGAAAGCATTAGTATCCTCATCAACTAATTTAATTAACTGTTCCTGAATCGCTTTCCCTTTTTCAGCCCATTGACTGAATTCTTCCCAACGGTCGTCCCATCCGCGTTTGTGTGATGAGAGGTTTGCTACCATTGTTCCCAAGGCAGCGCCCATAGCTCCCATGTAGGCAGAAATAGAACCTCCACCTGGTGCTGGAGATTCACTGGCGGTTTCGTTGGCAAAATCAACTAAATTTTTGTTAACCAACAATTTCTTGTTATCATCTTGTAAAATATATTCTATAATCTTTTTCTTGGGATCGAAAGGATATAATTCGTCAAGACCCATTGATTTTACAGCTATTTTGATGATTTCGCTGTCTGGAATTCCTGTCGAGCGTTGCTGTTTTTGCAGAAAATACTTTCCGGCATCTATCATGGCTTGTAAAGGCAATACGCCTACCAATTCCGAACCTGTTACGCGCAAACCACGAGCCTGGGCACGTTCACAAACCGTGTCAAATGCCACATGGAGCGGGGTAACAGTAATATCGGTCAGGTTCATAGAAATTTGGGCAACCCCAAACTCCTCGATAAACCATCCAATAGCTTTAACCGATTTTAACAAACCGGGTTCATAAACCTGGTTGCCATTTTCGTCTTTTACTATTTTTCCGGTCACGGGATCGCCCTCGCGCTTAACGCGGCCACGTTCGCGTACATCAAATGCAATGGAATTGGCACGACGTGTTGAAGTGGTATTTAGGTTTACATTATAGGCAATCAGGAAGTTACGGGCACCTACAGCTGTTGCTCCGCTTTTAGCTACGCTCTCATCCCATTTGGCTGGACCAAAATCGGGTTTCCATTCAGCAGTTTCCATACGCTGTGCCAAGGCTTCGTACTCGCCCTGACGGCATGAAGCTAAATTTTTTCGTTTTGGTTCGGTAGCAGCCGATTCGTAGCAATAAACCGGAATATTTAATTCATCACCAATACGTTTAGCTAATTTGTGGGCATAGATGGCAACCTCCTCCATTGTAATATTTACAACCGGAATCAACGGGCATACATCGGTGGCACCAAAGCGTGGGTGAGCTCCTTTATGCTTTCTCATATCAATGAGTTCCTGCGCTTTTTTGACTGCCCTGAAGGCTGCTTCGCATACCTCATCAGGTGTTCCAACCAAAGTAACCACGGTGCGGTTGG
The DNA here is from genome assembly GCA_037441445.1 of Salinivirgaceae bacterium. Taxonomy (GTDB): domain Bacteria; phylum Bacteroidota; class Bacteroidia; order Bacteroidales; family Salinivirgaceae; genus JAAYQU01. The sequence goes on along the minus strand of JBBISE010000136.1, from coordinate 3,098 downwards.
TGGCTTTTCCCGGATCAACATCAATAAGGCGGACTCCTTCCACCGATTCAATTTGATCCGTAATCTGCTTAATAATGGTCATATCGTTCCCCTCGCTGAAGTTGGGAACACATTCAATGAGTTGTTTTTTCATAGTTGTACTTTATTTATAACTTTACCGTTCAAAATTACTGTATCAATCAACTGGCTGGTGTAAGCATAAGGTAAATATTCTATGCTTGGTATTTCTTTGGTAATAAACACATTGGATATCTTTCCACGGGCAATGGAACCAGCAATGTTTTCAATCCCCATGGCGTATGCTGAATTTAACGTTGTGGCATTGACAACTTCGTTTGGGGTCATCTTGTAATTAATACAACCTAACGACATGATAAACTTCATGTTACCCGATGGCGAAGAGCCCGGGTTGTAATCGGATGCCAGGGCAATCGGCAGTCCGGCATTCATCATTTTTCGGACGGGCGAACAAATCATGTTTAGGAAAAAGGCTGCACCGGGAAGTACCGTGGGCATAGTTTCGGAGTTTTTCAAAGCTTCAATTTCTGCCTCGCCAATAAATTCGAGATGATCGACTGAAAGTGCATTGTACTTCACTCCCACTTGTACACCACCTGAAAAATCAAGCTCGTTGGCATGCATCTTTGCCCTTAGTCCATATTTCATGGCGGCCATAAGAATTCTGTCGGTATCTTCGACGGTAAAAAAGCCTTTATCGCAGAAAACGTCCACATAATCGGCCAGATTTTCGGCAGCTACCTGGGGCAACATTTCGTTAATGACAATATCAACAAATTCGGTTTGTTTTCCCCTGTATTCTAAAGGAATGCTGTGGGCTCCAAGGAACGTTGATTTAATGATTACCGGGGTTGTTTCTTTCAGTCGTTTTATTACCCGCAACATTTTTAGTTCGTTTTCTGTATTTAGCCCATACCCTGATTTAATTTCAATGGCACCGGTACCCAAAGCTATCATTTCATTAACTCGTGCAAGAGCCTGGTTGTAAAGATCTTCTTCTGTTGCTTCTGCCAGTCTTTTAGCCGAATTCAGGATTCCTCCACCGCGTTTGGCAATCTCTTCATAGGAAAGCCCCCGGATTTTATCGACATATTCAATTTCGCGGCTTCCGGCATAGACAATGTGGGTATGGCTGTCACAAAAAGATGGTAAAACTAATTTTCCGGCTGCATCAATACTATGGGCATCGCAGCTTGGACATTGAGACATGGAACCAAAATCCTCGATTATATCATTGTTAATCAACAAATAAGCATTATCGATGGATGGAAGCATGTCCATATCCTTTCCCGCAACCCACATTCGTGGGGACTCCTCTGTTTGGACAAGTTTTTTTATGTTTTTAATTAAGAGTTTCATGATTATTTGATTTTGTGTATCTTCGTGTTTGCTTTGTTTAGGATTTCAATCAATAAAGTATTTCATTTTGCTGCAAAGCTACAAATTTAAACGGACTTTTAAACGGACAAAAAATGAAAATCGCAACCCATTTACTTGTAAAAGCGCTTGCTGTTTTATGCTTTGCAGCATTCTTGTCTTGGCAACCTTTGTTTGCCGATTCCACCAATGTTAAAACCGGCTGGAGCTTTGGTGCATTGCCCACCATAACTTTTGATACGGACCTGGGATTGCAATATGGGGCACTTACCAATTTTTATTTTTTCGGCGATGGTAAAACTTATCCTGAATATCTGCACTCTTTATACTTTGAGGTAAGCCGATTTACCAAAGGGTCGGGCATAAACCGTTTTTTTTACGATTCAAAACACCTTATACCCAATTTCAGGATAACAACAGATTTCAGTTATCTTACCGAACAGGCATTGAGTTTTTACGGTTTTAACGGGTCAGAATCAGTCTATAACCCCGAGTGGATTGATGAGGAATCAACCGAGTACCGATCGCGGCTTTTTTATGCGCATGAACGCAAAATATTAAGGTTTACAACCGACCTTCAGCGTGATTTTGGCAAAAATATGCGTTGGATTGGGGGAATTGCCCTCTATGATTATAAAACAGGCACACTTGATCTTGAAAGGCTCAATAAAGGGCGACGCAACCGCGATCCTTTGCCCGACACAACTTCTCTGTATGATTTATATGTAAACTGGGGAGCCATTCCACAAGAGGAAAAAAATGGCGGCTTTCATTCTTACCTAAAGGCTGGATTAGTATATGACACCCGCGACAACGAACCCAACCCGTTTAAAGGAATCTTTACCGAATTTGTTTTGTCATTCGCGCCAAAATTCAACGAAACTCCGGGTCAGGCACACCTGAAAGCAGCACTTATTCACAGGCAGTATTTTACGTTGATTAAAAACCGTTTAGCCTTTGCCTATCGGTTGATGTATCAATCGACCCTGGGAGGCCGTGCTCCCTTTTATCTACAACCTTACCTGACAACTACCTTTTTGCGTGGAGCCAATAATGAGGGACTTGGTGGGGCAAAATCCATTCGGGGTGTTATGCGAAACCGTGTTGTGGGTAATGATGTATTCCTTTCAAACATTGAGTTTCGGGCAAAAAGTAACACTTTCCGTTTGTTTAAGCAAAATTTCTATCTGGGTTTAAACGCCTTTGCTGATGGTGGAATGGTAACCCGTGGAATTGACTTCAATAAGCAAAATACTCTTGCCCAGATTGCCTTGCAAAATCCGGAACTAAACCCCGATGATTTTTTTCGAAGTTCGGATAATGATGTCTTTCATATTGGCTACGGTGCAGGCCTGAGAATTGTGATGAATGAAAATTTCATTATTGCCATCGATTATGGGCAGGCGCTCAGTCAAGAAGATGGAACGAGCGGAATTTATATTGGGTTGAATTACGTTTTTTAGCGATGATTCCGGAGAAGAAGCACTCTCTTCGTTTAAAAGTTCGATAAGGGTAAATGAGGGTGTCTAAAAAGTCCAAAAAGCACGTCATTGCAAGAAGGAACGACGATGTAAACTTCTGATTATCAAGTAAAATAGATTACTATGTTGCATTCGCGATGACAAACCGGGAACTTTTTAGACAGCCCCACATTTCATCTATTTATTGATTCCCAATAATTTAAACATAAACGCATACTGAAA
>JBBISE010000135.1:0-9857 GCA_037441445.1 Salinivirgaceae bacterium | reverse complement strand
TGGAAGATTAGCCGCTGCTTTTCTGTTCTTAGTTTTTAACTCTTAATTCGCATTAGGAATAAAAACAGAACAATTGCGATTTTAAAGTACATATTTTTAGAATATATTTCTATAGATTCTAACAAACCCATATTCATCATATTAAAAACCTGGTAAAAATAACCATAGGTAACGATACCGAAAAACCGTTTAGACAATTCGCTTTTGCTTGTTGTCTAAACGGTTTGCTGCCTTGATTATTTGTTAATCGGGCTAAAGGTGCTATTTCAAAAGGTTTTCAATACGTTTTAGTTGTTCAATGTTCAGTTTTCCAACAGGGTACAGGTCTCTTTTGAAATCGTAATAGGGTGTTTGCTTATAAAACCATTCCAACTGCTGGTAGCTGTTTATTTCTCCCTGTTGCTTCTTTTTCCATTGTTCGAAACGGTTGGCCAGCCCTGGAACGGTGTCAAGCATTTTACGGGCCATGGGTTCCATTACATAGGTTTCAAAGTATTCACGCTGTTCAAAAATTCCGTTCATGAAACCCATTTTAAGGTACGAATCCGCCGAGTACGGATCGAGCATGTGCATTATCAACCTCGAACGGCGTTGGTTCATTGGAATGACAATACTTCCCGATGGCCAGTGTTGCTTTAGGGATATATCCTGCAAATCGACCGAAGTTACCATAAACCGCCCCTCGAAAGGTGTTTGTGTCCATTTGGGGTTTGTGCACCGCCATGTTTGTAATTCCAGGGTAACAGTATCTTTCAGTCGAGCATATTCTATTTTATGAAAGTCAAGGCGTTGCCGCAGGAAATGCCATTCAGGCCCAACAATAAAGGCAGCCGGCACTTTGCCCCAGGTGTCGGGCTCGGCCCGGTTATGGTGCGGCAAGCGATACACCGTAGGTTTTTCAGGTTTATATTGGAACCGGTCGCCACCGGTCAGTTCACTGGGCACAACGTCATACTCCACACCCAGAAAATCAATTGTATCGCATGCTTCGGACGTTTTAAACGAAAGAGGAATGCTGTCATTGTAGCGGGAATAGTCCGATGCTTTGTCGTCGGCACTTTTCCCTAATGCTAACAGCTCGATGTATTTCTGTTCTACATACCCAATGGTTTCATTGAAAAGCTTTACCATGGCTTTGACACGCACATCGAAAGGTTTCAGTGAGTGTGCTTCCAACAGAAGTCCAACCCTGTTTTGTACGGCAGTGTAGCCGTTTGAAAGCATTGGCCTTGCCGGGCGCGAATACAGCCCACTGCGGGGATCGTGCCAGCGGCGGAAGGTGACATACGGAAAGATAGGGAATCCGGCTTGTGACATCACCGGTGTAAGAAAGCCAAGGTATTGGTTTTGCCAGGTTGTCAACCCGGGTTCCATGTTGCCCATGGTTTCCATTACATAGGTCAGGACGTATTGGTAATCAGCCCCGTCGGTAACATGACAGTCAATGGTGAAATCGGGGAGCCAGGTGTTGTAAAACATCAGCCAGTATTGCATTTCGGGGCTTTCTGCTTTAACAAAGTCGCGGTTCATGTTCAGGTTCTGTGCTGTAACGCGCCATCCCATTTCTTCGGGACCGTTTTGGTTGATGCGGTTATAGGGCCCAAACCGAGCCAAACCGTCGGGGTTAACAATGGGTAGAAAAAGCAGGGTAACGTTGTGGGGATAGCTTTTTTGGGCAATCATATTTTTAATGAGCAGCATTCCGGCATCGTTTCCGTCGGGCTCGCCCGGGTGAATGTTAGCCTGGATTAAAACAACCGCATTGCCCGATTTGTGTACTTTCCCGGGCGTAAAATTCTCCTTCTGATCAATAATCAGTAAAGGAATTTGTCTTCCCTGGGCACTTTTCCCAATGGAAATATACCTGATTTTTGGGGATAATTGCGCTACAGTCTTGCAAAACTCCAGGGTTTGCTCATAGGTGGCTGTCTTCTTTCCGCTGGAGATTTCAAACGGGATCCGGATTTTTTCCTGATCGAAAGAGGAATTGCAGGAGTAAATGACTAATAATAAGCCAATTGAAATTACATTCTTCAAGTTCATACGTGGTGCATTTATAAGGTTGTGCGAAGATAAGAAAAAGATGAATAGGTTGAGTGGTTGATTAGAGAGAGATGTTAGGCCTTGAATCTGTCCATATTTGTTCAGAGACGCAGCATGTTGCGTTTGTGCCTATTTGTTCTGGGGGCTGTCTAAAAAGTTCCCGGTTTGTCATCGCGAATGCAACATAGTAATCTATTTTACTTGATAATCAGAAGTTTACATCGTCGTTCCTTCTTGCAATGACGTGCTTTTTGGACTTTTTAGACACCCTCGTACTTCGTAAATGGAGATTGGCAGTCGTACGTTTTTTAACGTAGTGCAAAATACCCTTATACCTGACAGATGTGTTCCGTACTTTTGTGGGATTAGGATTTAAAGATATTTTTATGCTGTCTCCGTTGTTTAATCATTTGTTAATTCCTTTTATTGCAGCCATGTTTCTGGCCATGACTATGGGAGGCAGCGGCATTGGCCCTTCTTTCTCAGCGGCTTATGGTGCCAACATGATCCGAAAAACCGTCGTTGCGGGCCTTTTTGGGATTATGGTGTTTGCCGGTGCCATTCTGGCAGGGAAAAACACTAGTTACACGCTGGGAAAAGGAATCCTCTCGCCCGATTTTATGCAATATGCCACTGTCACCATCATTCTTTTTTCGATAGGAATAGCCCTTTTGATTTCAAATCTGGCGGGAATTCCGCAAAGTACAAGTCAGGCTTCGGTACTGGCGGTTGTGGGAGCTTCCATTTATTTTCAGCAGCCCAGTTTTGATTTTCTGGTAAAAAAGGCGCTTCCTACATGGTTTATATTACCTGTTATATCATTCATTATAAGTTATTTGGTGGCCAGGTTTATGTACCGGCCCATGCGAAGGCGAGCGTATTTTCTGAATACGTCTAAAAGAACGAATAAAGTGCTTAAGTTTCTGGTGATTTTTTCGTCCATGTACGTGGCGTTCAGCATTGGTTCAAACAATGTGGCAAATGCGGCAGGTCCCATTGCCAGTATGGTAATAAACGAGTTGAAATTAGCCTCCACCGGCCAGAATTTTTTGCTTATCATGATTATTGCCACCCTGATGACTGCCCCTGTTTTTGGCATTGGAGCATCCCTGTTTGGCGATAAAGTAATAAAAAACACCGGAAAGGAAATTGTGCTTTTTGGTCAGGTCGAGGCCATTATCATTGCCATGATCACGGCATCGCTTCTCCTGTTCTCGTCCATTGCCAAGGGCATCCCAACAAGCCTTGTTCAGCTGAACGTAGCAACCATTCTTGGAATTGGGGTAGCAAAATTGGGTTCGAAGCACATTTTTAGAAAAACCGAGGTAAACCGTTTTTTTGTGATGTGGCTGATTGCTCCAATTATAGCGTTTACCCTTACAATCCTTCTTTTGTGGATTGCGGACAGTTTTTATTTGTTGTAAAAAAAAAAAAAAGACACCCTAAAGTGCCTTTTTGCAAATTTATTATTTTGATTATCAAATAGCTGCACTTTTTGCATCCACATCTTTACCCACTTTTTTTACCAATCCTTGTAGAACGGTACCGGGGCCAACTTCAATAAATTCGGTCATGCCGTCGGCCAGCATATTTTCTGAAATTTGTGTCCAGCGAACCGGTGAAGTCAACTGGGCAATCAGGTTGTTTTTAATTGTTGCCGGATCGGAATACGGTTTTGCATCCACGTTTTGATAAACAGGGGCAATGGGTTTGTTAAAAACCGTGTTGTTGATGGCTTCGGCCAGCTCAACCCTTGCCGGTTCCATTAGCGGACTGTGGAAAGCTCCACCTACTTTCAAGGGTAAGGCGCGCTTTGCACCGGCTTCTTTCAGCTTCTCGCAGGCTATTTCAATACCTTTCATTGAGCCTGATATAACCAACTGTCCAGGACAGTTGTAGTTGGCGGCTACAACAACTTCATCAATTTTGCTGCAAACATCTTCAACTACCTTGTCATCGAGGCCCAGAATGGCTGCCATGGTAGATGGTTCTGCCTCGCAGGCTTTTTGCATGGCCATGGCCCGTTTGTAAACCAAGGTAAGACCATCGGCAAACGACAGCGCTCCAACAGCCGTTAAGGCTGAAAACTCGCCTAAGGAGTGCCCTGCAACCATGTCGGGTTTGAATTCGTTGCCCAAAACTTTGGCCAGAATTACCGAATGCAGAAAAACAGCCGGTTGCGTAACTTTGGTTTGGCGTAAATCTTCTTCAGTTCCGGCAAACATTAAGTCGGTAATGCGGAAACCAAGAATTTGGTTTGCCTGTTCGAACATCTCTTTTGCCACAGGCGAATTGTCGTATAAATCCTTGCCCATGCCCACAAATTGTGCCCCTTGTCCGGGAAATCCGTATGCTTTCATAATTTTTTCCGTGTTTAACTGTTCGTTTTAAAAACTGGAGCAAAAATACAATTTTATTTGTTCAAATATCACCTTCCGGTTTTTTCGATCCTGAGTTATAAAAATGCAGATTGGGTTGCACATACAAACTTTTGGGGCTACCTTTGTAGTCTGAATTTACAAATTAAAACCAACAATATGAGCAGAAAATGTACACTTGCAGGACTTTTGGTAATTGTATCGTTATTGGCAAATTCACAGGCACTTACCATTGGAAAACTGGAACTTGGATACGCCTATATCGGGCCAAAATTGGGCGGGAGCATGGCGTTTATGACCAATACACCAAATTCAACGGATGACAATGTTCCCTTGTTTGGCTACACCATCGGTGGTGTGGGAAAATTAGGAATTACGGAACAGATTGGCATTCAGACAGGTTTGGAATACACCAGAAAAGGGTATAAACAGGAGTATTCCGCAGGAGGCGAACACAAAACCATGGCCAATTACCTGGGGATTCCCATTCTGGCAAAAATAAATGTCATAAAAATCGGGAAATTCCGCTTTCATGGTTCAGGGGGTGTTTATTCGAACGTTGCAATTAGCATTAAGGGGAGTTACTCGTACAACGAATTCTCAGAATCGAGTACCTACACCTCGAGCGAAACACGACGCGTTGACTTCGGTTTGAACCTTGGTGCTGGCGTTCAATACGATATGGGCCATGGGCTGTTGGTCATTGAAGCCAGCTACGAACAAGGATTCGTTGACGTGTTTAAAGACAATGTCCGGGAAGGAAGAAACACAACACAAGCCATTGGCCTGTCAGCTACCTACCTGTATGACCTGGTTGACTTTACCAAAATGATATTCAAGAAATAGGACTCTGATTTGGTTTACCTTAAGTCTTTCCCTATCAGGTGAAAGAACTCTTCGCGTGTAGCGGTTGAGCTTAAAAAAGCACCTGTAAATGCCGATGTGGTGGTGGCTGAGTTCTGTTTTTGAATACCGCGCATTTGCATACACATATGTTGTGCCTCAATAACTACGGCCACTCCCAGCGGATGGAGCGCATCCTGAATGCAGTTGCGGATTTGAACGGTCAGTCGTTCCTGCACCTGCAAGCGACGCGAGAAAGCTTCAACCACGCGGGCCACTTTGCTCAGTCCGGTAATGTAGCCATTGGGGATGTATGCAACGTGGGCTTTCCCGAAAAAGGGCAACATGTGGTGTTCGCACATGCTGTATAAGTCAATATCTTTGACCAGAACCATTTGTCGGTATTCCTCTTTGAAAATGGCCGATCGTAACATCTCATCGGGGTTCATGTTGTATCCCTGGGTCAGGAATTGAAGGGCTTTTGCAACCCGCTCCGGTGTTTTTAACAGGCCTTCCCGTTCGGGGTCTTCCCCTAACTGCGCCAAAATGTCTTTATAATGGGTGCTAATGGCTTCTGTTGCTTCTTGATTGTATTTATCTACACGCAGATATCCGCTTTCGGGAACCATGGGTTGGTGTTTTTTTACCGTCATTTTTGTAATTTTTTATATCGCAAAACTAATCATTTATTCGCCAAAATAGTCCACACTGTTGTTTTCGGTTTCTTCAATCCTGATTTTATGCAGCTGTACCCCCAATTGCTTTACCGGTTGGTCTAATTGTTTCCAGATTGCCATGGCCAGATTTTCAGTGCTCATAATCACTCCTTGTAAAAAATCGACATCCAGGTTCAGGTTTTTGTGGTCGAGTTTTTCAATTACCAGTTTGTTGATTATCAGGCTCAATTCTTTTAGGTTGACCACAAAGCCGGTTTCAGGGTTTATATTTCCTTTAACGGTCACATAAAGCACGTAATTGTGCCCATGCCAATTGGGATGAGAGCATTTCCCGAATGTAGCCAGGTTTTTCTCATCGTTCCATTCGGGACGGAACAGGCGGTGGGCGGCATTAAACCGTTCGCGGCGTGTAACATACATCATAAACCACAGGTTTTTGTAACAAAAGTATACCAATTCAACAAAAATAGGATGTAAATGTTCGCATACCTTCTTATTTTGTACCTTCGTGCCAGAAAGAGTATAAGAAGATGAAAATCCTTTTGGTATCGGCCACCCACGCAGAAATATCTGCTATAACCGGAGTCAGAAATGTTGTGGAGGATAAAAAGCTGCACGAAACTGTCTTTTCCGAGGTAAAGGCCTTGGTCACAGGAATCGGCATCCCATCCACAATCTACAACCTGGCAAATCACTTATTTGAGTGCCAATATGATTTAGTCATTAATGCAGGGATTTGCGGGGCGTTTTCAACCGCATTGCCGCTGGGTTCTGTTGTCGAAGTGACGAATGATTGCTTTGCCGACCAGCTTGTCGAAACCGGTAATGGCGTTATGTCGTGGAACGAAGCCGGTTTGTCTGAAAACCATTCAAAACCGTATGTTTATGGAACCCTGGATGCAACCTATCCATTAATAGCCGGAGCCCTGACACCGGTTAAGGGAATTACAAGTGACACGGTTCATGCCAATCTCCAAACCATTGACTTTCTGAGGAATCGATACAATCCACATGTCGAGAGTATGGAAGGGGCAGCTGTATTTTATGTTTGTGCAAAAACAGGCACTCCGTGCGCACAAATCAGGGCTGTTTCAAACTACGTGGGAATCAGGGATAAAAGCCAATGGAAAATCCAGCTTGCGGTTCAAAATCTGGCCGAGGCGTTAAAGCAAATTGTTGAAACCTGCCCATGACAAGTTCGAAAGGACGAAATAAGAAAATTGCATTTCTGAACTTTCCTTCCTAATATTGCGTTTTGTAAATTAACCCCATTTTTCGTATGCACCTGAAATTGGCGATTTCAACCTGTCCTAACGATACATTCATGTTCGAAGCCATTGTCAATCAAAGAATTGATATCCTTGGGTATAAATTTGAACTGATTCTTGTCGATATTGACGAGTTAAATCAAATGGCATCGGCAGGCATTTCCGACATTTCGAAAATAAGTTATAATGCCTATCCTGGAATATCTGAAAACTACCAGCTTTCGCGTTCCGGCGCTGCCATTGGTTTTGGCAATGGCCCTTTGATAATCAGTAAGAATAAAATTTACCCGGAGGAGCTGCCTTATGTAAGAGTTGCTATACCGGGTGCTAAAACCACCGCCAACCTGTTGTTGGAAACTTTATATCCCAATGTCCGAAACAAAAAGGTTTACCTTTTTTCCAATATCGAGGAAGTGTTGCTCGAAAACGAGGCCGATGCAGGCGTTATTATTCACGAAACCCGATTTACCTACCAAAAAAGGGGGCTGCAATTAGTAGCCGATTTGGGACACGAATGGGAAAGACAAACCCATTTACCCCTGCCCTTGGGGGGTATAGTGGTTAAACGAAAACTGTTGGATAAAACCAAAAAGGATATTCAGCATATTATAGCCCAAAGTGTTCAATTTGCGCTCAACAACCCCGACGAGGCTATACCGTTTGTAAAAAAATACGCACGGGAATTGGATGACGACATTGTTCAAAAACACATACATCTTTACGTCAATGCTTTGAGTACTTGGATTAACCAAACAGGAGAGAATGCCGTAAGGGAATTGTTGTCAATATCTTCCAAATCCGATAATTCGACATTAAAAGAACCCATTTTCATTAGTTGACCATGATTCAAAAAAACACTTTATTAATGTTCACAATCTTGTCAATCCATGCTTTTGCACAAGAAAGCAAGTTCTCGTTATTCAAGAAAAACAATGTTGATACGTCGTATATTGAGAGCTTTCACGATAAGCTTATCGGAGGAATATATATTCCTCAAAAGTATATTAATTTTAGCGTAATGGAAAGAAAATCGGGGGAAACCATCGAATATGTGCCCAATGGAAGGGCAGCTATAGGTATTGAGGGTAGCTATAAATGGCTTGGACTGGGTTTAGCCTATAAGTTTCCCATTGACGAGAAAAAAGTTCAACAGCGCGGAAGAACTGCAAGTATTGATTTTCAGTGTAATATAAATATGCGCCGATGGATTATTGATGGTTACCTGCAAGTTTACAGTGGGTTTTATTTCTCAAATATGGAGGATTATTTCGATGTTTGGGACGAAGATAACGACTACCCGAAGACCAACATGGTAGTCGGTAACGTGGGTGTATTGGCTAATTACGTTATCAACTACGAGAAATTCTCCTACAAAGCTGCTTTCAATTTCAACGAAAAACAAAAAAAGAGTGCCGGATCGCTGATTCTTGGCCTTTATGCCCTTTTTAACGGCGTGGGAACCGATTCGACATTTATTCCGGTATTTGCTGCTGAGAAATTCCAGGGAATAGCAGGGATGAAGGAAATGGGCACCGGCAATATTGGTGTCATGTGTGGATACGCATATACATTTGTTATCCGAAAACACTGGTTTGTAAGCCTTGGCCTGATTCCGGGATTTGGTCTTTACGGGATTTCAGCAATAGACAAGGATGACACACCCATGGAATTTGATACAAAATCGGCAATTATAGTGCAATCAAGGATTTCTATTCTATACCAGAAAAACCGATTTTATGCCGGGTTTACAGGCGTTACAGGCACCCAAACATCGTTGGGCAAAAGCGATTATTCGTTCTCCTTTGGACACGGAAATACATACTTTTCAGTGGGTTACCGTTTTAATGCCCCAAAACGTTTGGAGCGGATAATGCAAAAAAAGAAAAAACACAATCCCTGAAGAATAATTTTCGTATATTTAAAAGCAAAACAATTGGCCATGGAAAATCTATTTCTACACTACATGAATGAGCGCAAAAGGCGTGTATCGCAAACCACCAAGCATGACCTTGGTCCAGTCATTACTATATCGAGGGAATATGGGTGCTACGGTGGAGAAATAGCCGATTTGCTCGCAAAAAAAATAAACAAAGACATTGCCAACGAAAACGACCAGTGGGTTTTTATCAGCCATCAGGTTTTGCAGAATGCGGCTAAAGCTCTGGACGTTAGCCCGCAAGACATTACACATATTTTCGGGGCCGAGGAAAAAACTTTTTTCGATGACATGTTTTCCCTTTTTTCAAGCGACCGATATTTAAGCGATACCCAGATAAAAAGAATTCTGGCGCAAGTTGTCCGGTCTTATTCCGAGCAGGGAAAGGCCATTATTGTAGGGCGCGCCGGTTGTGTGGTTGCAAGGCATATTACCAAGGCTATCCACATACGGTTAATGGCTCCGCAGCAGTGGAGAATAAACCAAATACGGATGCGGTTCAACATATCTATTTCTGAGGCTGCCTCGAAAGTAAAAGAAACCGACAAAAGGCGCGAAACATTCATGGAATTCTACCGTGGCAATAAACCCGATAGCGAAATGTTCGACTTGATTCTGAACAGATCAACCCTTTCAACCCAGGAAATTGTCGAACAAATTTATTTGCTTGCTTTACAAAGGAACCTGGTGTAGGCAAACAGAAATATTTTAC
>JBBISE010000134.1:0-10048 GCA_037441445.1 Salinivirgaceae bacterium | reverse complement strand
ATGTTTGATTCTGTTTTGACAGAAAACCGAATTGCTGAATTTAGGGAAATTTTAATACTTAACAGTGGGTATGCTGCACTTATTATCAATAGATTACGGTCACTGTTCCGTTTTTTTTGAATTGTTTTCCCGCAATTGTGTATTCTGATTGCCAAATATATGCCCCTTTGGGTACCAGACTGCCGTTGTAATGACCGCTCCACTTGTTTTCAATGCTGTTCGAAACAAAAAGGGGCATGCCATGCTTATTGTAGATACGCAAAACAAAAAATTCGGGAACAAAACGGTTTACAACAGGACCAAAATAATCATCAAACCCATCGCCATTGGGAACAAACGCGTTGGGCCAAAGCAAATCGTCAGATAAGCGGATGCATACCGTATTACTAATGACCTCCAGCGTATCGTTGGTTGCCACTATCCGGAAACAAATCTGGGAGGCCCCGTTTGCAGCATTGTTAAGGACATATTGGGTTGATCCTCCGGAAGCAAAAGTTTCAATGACTTCTTCCTGTGTGTCCTTTTTCAATACACTATATGTTAAATTTTGAACATTCCCAACACTGTTCCATTGAAGATAAATGTGGCTGGAAAGGTCTGTGCCCTTTAGTTCTATTGATCCAATGGCCAGATTTTCATCGTATTCGACTTGACAAATATCTTTAACAGATGGCTTGAAGTAAGCTATTTTGCTAACTACCGGAACATCGAATTGAAATTCATCAGCATTTTCATTCTTTTGGGAGAAACGGGCATAGGGTTGGTTGTGCAATTCGCTAAATAGGGATAGAAAGGTCGAATCACGATCCCGGGCAACTGGGTTTCTTACAATGACTTCGAAGATTTGACCCTTATTTTCAATGCGTGAGATGGCTGCATTATTATAAAGGGTTATAGTATCGGCCCAATAATTCACAAAAGCGGATGTTGAGCTGCCACCATCCCATGCTGCGCGAACGGCAATGCGGTGTTCCTGTCCACGCATTAGCGAAACGCTTCCTTGAACCTCAAAACCTTCATCGCGCGCGTCAACCAGCGAATTTCCTGCATAGCAAACAATTGTGTATTGCGGGTTTGAGGCTCCCACATAGGGAAGCCATGACAAATCAATTTCGGAACTGCATAAATGGAAATCATCCAAATCAACCATTGCGCATGAGTGGTGGTTTGCCAGCCCTGACAAACTATCGCTGGCACTCAATGCTGCTACGGTGTATTGCCACTGATTGATCGTGGGGTTGGCGTTGTTATCAATATACAGATGTGGAATTGTAGCGCCCACAGTGTCAATGGCCAGGTAACCGAAATCCTGGGGAGCTTTACGATAAACAACAAACCGATTGATTCTTGGGTCATCTGCAACGCTCCATGACATGATTATCCCATTCTCCGCCGTGACCGAAACCGAATCAATGACAGGTACAGGCAATATTTGTGCTTTGGCTTGATGCAGAATAGTGCTGAAAAACAGGACTATGAACAATAATTGCCCATGTATCCTTTTCGTGGCAAAATTGCCCGGATTTGGTATGACAGATGTCCGCATAGTACGAAATGCATTTATGCCCAAAGTTAATCAATTCAGCGTGTTAATCAAAACAATTAAATTCAATCGCCCACAACGGTTATGTAGGCATTTTTAAAGTCGAGATACTGGTTGGAAAATTGCATTATGTCATGTTTGGTAATGCTTAATATGGTTTTTTGTAATGAATCGAAGTAGGTTAGCCCCATATCGTAATCGGCCAGCACCCGGTATGTGTCGGCAGTAGTAAACGGTCCGTCGAAGCGCTGAAGTATGTCGCCCTGCAGGTAATTCTTTACCATGGAAAGTTCCTCGTCGCTGACCAATTCAGTTCTCAACCGGAGAATCTCATTTTCCACATCCGAAATAACCTCATCGACCTTGTCAACCAGCACATCACCCTGAATTGTCCAGTATCCGCAATGTTCCATAGATATAAGACTGGACCCTATTCCATACGTTAATCCTTTTTGTTCGCGGATAACTTGCATTAGCCTGCTGCCGAAGTAACCACCCAAAAATGTATTAACAATTTTTAAGGCAGGATAATCGGGATGTTTCCGGTTTATTGCAAACCCTCCGATTTTGATTGTTGCTTGCTTCGCGTTGTTTTTTTTGATTTTCTGAACGAGTAAAGACTCTGGCTTTGGTGTAAAATCCTTAGTTTCGTGTTTAAATCCACTTGGAATTGATTCTACCAAGTCAAGAATTTTTTCCATTGTCTTGTCCGAGAATTGCCCGGTAACGATGGCGTACGTTCCCCTTGAGGTGTAGAAATCTTGATGGAAAAGTTTCAGTTCTTCCAATTGCAACGTATTATAATCGTTTTCATCTATTATTCTTCCATAAGGATGTGATTTTCCAAATAATTGACCAGCAAATTCACGTGCAGCCATAGTGGCTGTTTTTTCTAACGATTGAATGTGTTGTTGTTTTCGTTTAACTCTATATCGTTCAAAATCAACTGAACTGAATTGCGGGTGAAGTACTACTTCCTGAAATGCCTCTAGCAAGATATCGCAGAATTTTTCTAAAACAACCAGCGATAAAGAAACCCTGTCCCTATCAATTTCAGAATACAAGTACGCTCCATTGTTATCAACAAGTGTACTGAGTGTTTCGCTATCAAATGACTTTGTGGCCTCGACGATGAGATCGGCCGTGGCTTTGGGAATTAACGGAGAGGTTTGACGGGTTCCCGCGTTAAATATCAAATCCAGTTTTATGACCTTTTGGGTTCCTGACCTGATAATGTGCACCGGAATACCATTTTTTGCGTTCACAATGGTCACTTTGGGATAACCAATTTTAAACGTATCAGAAAGGGGAGGAGGAGTTTTTTTATTGTCGTGATTCATGTTTACTTCTTTGCTAAATAATACAATACATTTCTGTTTTCTGGACGGAAAATTTCCTTAGCCACTTTGACAATGTCCTTTGCCGTTACCTGGAGGTAGAGATCCTCTTCGAGATCAACCAATGTAAGATCTCCCAAAAATGAGGCGTGACAAAGGCTTAGGGCTTTGTTAAGTGCACTCATTTGGGCATAAACCATGTTGGCAACGGCTTTGTTTTGTACCTTTTTGAGCTCAGATTCCGCAGCCTCAGGATTCACAAATTGTTCAAGTTCCTTGTAAACAGCATTTTCCGCATCGTAAATGTCCACACCTGGGTTTAACTTCCCTGTAATTAAAAAGAGACCTGGATCGGCCGAACCGGTTATTGCAGCCTGAATGTCAGTAAAAAGCTGGTTTTCAAGTGTCAACCTGCGGTACAAACGCGACGAATTGCCCGAGCTAAGAATATCTGAAAGCAAATCAGCCGCGTAATATTCGGGTGCAAGGCGCGAGCCCATGTGGTATGCAATGTAAAGGGCATCGCTTGGGACATTCCCTTCAATTGTAAGAAACCGGGCCTGTTTCTGCTGCGGTTCTACCGGGTAATTTGTCCTTTTTCGTTGCCTGGCAGGGATGTCCCCAAACCATTTTTCGGCTAAGGAGAACATTTTTTCTGCCTTTACAGATCCTGCAATGCAAAGGTGAGCATTGGCTGGATTATAAAATTGTGCAAAAAACTCCTGGGTTTCATCAAATGTAACGTTCTCGATATGAGAAATGTCAGCACCAATGGTTGGCCATCGGTAGGGGTGAGCCCTGTATGTCAAAGGCAGAAGGTGCAGATTGGCATCGCCGTATGGTTGGTTCAAATAACGCTGCTTAAATTCTTCAATAACCACTTTTCTTTGAACCTCTAATTTTTCAGGACTAAGCAACGGGTTTGCCATCCTGTCAGATTCAACCCAAAAAGCAGTTTCTATATGACTAACAGGGAGCGTTATATAAAAGTTAGTAATGTCGTTTGATGTAAAAGCGTTGCTCTCTCCTCCGGCCATTTGGATGGCTACATCAAAAGCAGGCACATTTTTGGAACCACCAAACATCAGGTGCTCGAACAAATGTGCCATTCCCGTTCTTTCCGTATTTTCGTCTCTGGATCCAACGCCATAAAGCAACGAAAAATTTGCCAAAGGAGTGGAGTTGTCTTCATGAACAATAATCGTCAGCCCGTTTTTTAATGTGTGGGTTTCGTATTTAATCATTGAATCTGGATTTATGTTTTTGCACAAAGATAGTCACAGGAATTAAATATCCCTTTCAAGTCGCAATAATTGAATTCACATGTTCTTCTATTTACCTTGTGGGTACAGAGAATCAGAAAAGACGTTTTTTACTTCCTTAACTGCATGTTTCGTTTTTTTTGTGGTGTGTTTTGTCCTGTTTGTCAAAGTTGTAATGGGTTTAAAATATGGATTAAAAATAAATCTGATTCAAATGTATTTAGTTTCAAACGGATTTGTTAATTTTGCAACCCCATAAGCCACCTTAGCTCAGCTGGTAGAGCAGCTCATTCGTAATGAGCAGGTCGCGGGTTCGAGTCCCGTGGGTGGCTCAATTACAGCAAAATAGAAACTAGAGTCTGGACAAGGATATTAACAATTATTTAACACTTGCGAATTCAATTGATTGTCAGCACCTTGGCAAAAAGCAGGGTTTAGCTGTCAAATGTTGGTTTGCATAGACCTTATAAGATGTGTATCTTTGCAAGACGGTGAGTTAGCTTTTTTTTCAACCCAATTATAAACCTTAATTTCATTTTATGAGACAAAAATTACTAAAATTTATGGGCGCATTGTCTGTAAGCCTGTTGTTTTCAGCAACGGCATTTTCACAGGCATTGACTGTCGAGCATTTCGACTACGCTCAGGGAACCATTCTGAAAGACCTTGATTCTTGGACAGCGCACAGTGGCGAAGGAACAAACAGTCTTGCAGTTATTGAATCGAACCTTACTTACCCTGGCTACCCTGCAATGGGAAATGCTGTGGGCATGGTAAAAACAGGCGAGGACATCAACCATCAGTTTGAAGGACAAACAACCGGGATGGTCTATGCTTCATTTTTGGCAAATTTTAGCGATGCCGGAATTGCTACGGCAGGAGACTATTTCATGCACTTCATGACAGCCGAAACAACCACCTTCCGTGGTCGCGTTTTTGTCAGAAAGCATGAAACCGAGCCCAAACTTTCTTTTGGTATTACTCGTGGCGCTAGTGGTGGATCGGCTGTTTGGAGCAATTTCGTGTATGACCTGAACACAACTCATTTGATTGTTCTGAAATACGAATTTGTTGAAGGTGATGCAAATGACATCTGTTCATTGATTATCAATCCCACCGTTGGTTCAGAAGAACCTGTTGCTACCGTTGCAAATGCAGAGGAAACCCAGTCAGATTTTTCAACCGATTTTCCTTTGAACGCATTAGCTCTTCGTCAGGGAAGTTCAGTGAATGGTTCTGTTCAAACCGTTGATGGAATTCAGGTTGCAACCTCATGGGATGCTTTGTTTCCCAACACTGAATCAGAAATTCTCACCTTCGATTTCATGAACGCAGAAGTTGTAGATGTTGCTTTCTCTCCAGTAATGGAAAACATGGCTACAATTACCGTTGAAGTTGCTTTCGGAACCGATGTAACAACTTTAACTCCTACTATGACTATCTCTGAAGGAGCTACCGTCATGCCTGAGTATGGTATTCCTACCGACTTCACAAGCCCTGTAACTTACACCGTAACTGCCGAAGATGGCATGCATTACACAATGTATGATGTTGTGGTTGTTGTTGGTGAAGATTCTGGTATTAACACATTCCCGTACGCTCAAAACTTCGAAGTTGCTGAAGATTTGGTAAGTTGGATGGTTGTTGACGTTGACGGTGCCGGTACAATCTGGGATCTTTCTACATCACAAAACCATACAGAAGGTGGAACCACCAGTGCTCGTCATAATTATGCTGCTGCGTCAGCAGGAAATCAGGAAGGTTGGTTAATTACCCCTGCGGTTCATGTGCCAGCCGAAGGCGAATACGAAATGTCATTCTGGCACTATAACCAATTCCCAACCTACTATGGTAAAAATAGCGTGAAAATTTCTACTGGAAGTGCAAATCCAGCCGATGGCCAATACACTGAAGTGTGGACTGTTGAAACTGTAACCGCTACTTGGGAAGAAGTTACCATTGACCTTGCAATGTATGCTGGCCAAACCATTTACATTGGTTGGGTTTATGAAGGTACAGATGCTCACCGTCTATTCCTTGATGATGTAACCATTTCTGAAAAAGCAACGAGTTATGTTGTTACTTTCAACGTGACTGATGGAACAAATGCCATCGAAGGCGCTACTGTTGCAATTGCTTCTCAAAACCTGACAACCGATGCAATGGGTATGGCTACTATTAGCCTGGAAAATGGAACTTATCCTTACGTTGTATCTTACGCTGGAATGGGTGAAGTTAGTGGCGATGTTGTTGTTGACGGAGCTGATGTTACCGTTCCGGTAACTCTGAACGAAGCTATTGAAACCCCATTTGGTTTGATGGTACAAGTTGAAGGCAACGATGCTTTGTTTACCTGGAACAACGAAATGTCAGAAACCGATGATATCGAGTCGTATGATGACTTCATTATTGAAAACATCGGTGACTATACTCTGGTTGATGTTGATGGTTCAACAACTTACGGGATTACCAATACAACATTTAACAATTCAGGATACACAGGTTCATTTATCGTATTCAATCCTTCTGCAACAACCCCAGCATTAACAGATGGTGCATGGGCTCCTTACAGTGGTTCAAAATATCTGGCTTGTTTTGCAGCTACAACTCCATCAAATAACGACTGGTTGATTACGCCAATGGTTGTTGGAATGGATGGATTGCACTTCTCATTCATGGCAAAATCCATTACTGACCAATATGGTCTGGAAAGATTCAAAGTAGCTGTATCTACTACAGGAACAGCACCTGCTGATTTCACTGTTATTTCAGAAGGTTCGTATGTTTCGGTACCAACTGCATGGACAGAATACTCGTACGATTTGTCAGCTTATGCAGGTCAAGAGATCTACGTTGCAATTAATTGTGTATCTAATGATGCGTTTGCCTTGTTCATTGACGATATCACTTTCGGTATCAGCAAAAAGGCAAGCAAAGATTTCTTAGGCTACACCGTATATCTTGATGGTGCACAAGTGGCTGAAGGTTTGACAGAAGAAGCTTACATGTTCGAAGATCTTGCTGTTGGAACTTACATGGCTGGTGTTAAATCGGTTTACACATCAGGTGAGTCAGAAATGGTTTCTGTTGAATTTGAAATTCCAGAAGCAGCTTACACTGTAACATTCAACGTAGTTGGAAGCGGAAGCCCAGTTAATGGTGCTACCATTACAATTAATGGTGAAACACTTACAACTAACGCAGCAGGTGTTGCAACAATCGATTTAGTTGACGGTACCTATGGTTATACCATTACCAAGGAAGGTTTCGACGAATATACCGAGGAAGTTGTTGTTGCTGGTGCCAATGTTGTAGAAAATGTTACCCTGATTGTTGGAATTAACGATGCCGTTGCATCTATGCTTAACATTTATCCAAACCCAGCATCGGATGTAATTTTCATTGAAAGAACAACATCTGACAATGCAATGGTTGAAATTTTCAACAACAGCGGTATTGTTGTAGCTAAATTCGAAATGAACGAAGCACGCAAAGAGGTTTCTGTTTCGGAACTTAACTCGGGCATCTATTTCATTAGAATGGTTGGTGCAACAACTAACAATGTTATCAGATTCATTAAAGAATAATTCTTTTTGAATGACCCCAAAGAGCTGTCGCCTTGTGCGGCAGCTCTTTTTTTTTCTTAATTTTGTAAAAAAACACCCCAATGTTTACCTTTCTCAAAAGTTTAGCCAACAATGAGCATTCTGGCAGCTTTGCCAACAAATTACGAAGAAAGCGTTTTCAGCATTTCCTGGAAATGTTACGGGAAATATCGCCGCCAGTCAGAATTGTTGATCTTGGTGGCACTGAAAGCTACTGGGAGCAAATGGGCAATAGCGGATTGGAAGATTTACATATTGTCCTTGTAAATAGAACAGGTAAAGAAACAACAAAAAAAAATATGGTTTTCATGAAAGGTGATGCTTGTAACCTTACTTCCATTGCCAACCAATCTTTTGACATTGCCTTTTCGAACTCGGTTATTGAGCATGTTGGCGATTACGAAAAACAGGCCCAAATGGTGAAAGAAATGCGGAGAGTTGCACGCAGAATTTATTTGCAGACCCCCAATCGTTACTTTCCCATTGAACCGCATTTTCTGCTTCCTTTTTTTCAGTTTTTCCCGTTTCAAGTAAAAGTATGGTTGATAATGCATTTCAACCTTGGGTGGTATAAAAAAACAACTAATAAGGAAAAGGCAGAGGCATTGGCTAATTCCGCCATTTTGTTGAGCTACAAAACGCTAAGAAACCTTTTCCCAAACGCCCGGATTTACCGCGAGCGGTTTCTTGGTTTTACAAAATCATTTGTTGTAATTGAAAGCTTGGGGTAATTAGCCAATACCAGGCTGGAAAATCAATAGGCTTGATCCTGTCCCTTAATAATTACCCAAACAGTAAGCAGCATAATCTTTAAATCCATATTGAATGTCCACTCTTCAATATAATTAACATCATATTGGACGCGACGTTTCAAAT
Source organism: Salinivirgaceae bacterium (assembly GCA_037441445.1). Lineage (GTDB taxonomy): Bacteria > Bacteroidota > Bacteroidia > Bacteroidales > Salinivirgaceae > JAAYQU01. The sequence continues at coordinate 1,425 of JBBISE010000134.1, read as the reverse complement.
CCTGCAAACGTTTAATTTCACCCCTAAAACCGTTTACCTGTGCCAGTCCGGTAATTCCTGGTTTTACAGTGTGGCGCAACATAAATCTCTTCACTTGTTTTTGGTAATCCTCAGTATGTTTTAGCATATGTGGACGAGGCCCTACAACCGACATTTCACCTTTTAGAACGTTCCAGAATTGGGGAACTTCGTCGAGACTCCATTTTCTCAGGAACCGTCCAATGGTTGTAACCCGATTATCGTCACGTGTGGCTTGTTTGATGTCGGCTTCGCTGTTTTGATACATCGATCGGTATTTATGACAAACAAAAACCTTCCCGTCAATACATGTTCGTTGTTGATTAAAGAACACTTTCCTTGTTTTTGTAAAAACGGCTATAACATATAGAATAAGCGTGAACCACGAGACAAACCCCAGCAGAACGATTAAAGAAACAACTATATCAAACAGTCGTTTAATGAGCCGATTGTACCATTTGGACAATGGTCCGGATTGGATCTGGATTACAGGTAGCATACCGTAATCGACTATCTCGACCGATTTAAAAGCAAAAATATCCAAATCGGGGATGATTCGAACTTTAATGGGGAAATCAGAAATAATATCAACCACCTCGTGCAGCAGGGATTTAGGAATGGCATCCCATGCAATATACACTTCGCTAACATCATTATTTTTAATGATTTCGCTTAAGTGCGAAAAGTCTCCTATGATGTTCTTTTTTTTAACAGTTGTTTGATCAACAAAGCCCAGAAAGCGATATCCATGCCACTGGTTGGTGTGAAAATAGCGTTCTAATTCCCTTGCTTTGGGGCTATAACCCAGAATCAAAACATTGTGGAGATTGTATCCTTTCCGACGATAGATGACAAAGGCGTAGTAGAGTAAAAATTTCCAAAAGAGGAGAGTTGCAAAAAATATAACGAACAAAAATTTTACATCGCCCCGTGGGTAATATTGCAGTGGGACGGCTTGGAAATACATTAGAAAACCTACAAAATAGAAAACAACGATTTTTATATATGTAAACAAGATAGATTTTTTGCTTGTATTTCTATCAATATTGTTCGCCCCAAAAACAAATATTAGCGCGAACCAAATGGCATTAAGGTAAATGTAAAAGAGAAGATGTTTGTCGGTAAAATGCTCTAAATGAGGGTGCAAAATAACGAACCCCACCATAAACATGAGGTTAAGAACAATAAAATCACCAATAAGTGATATTATCGGTATCAGGTGCGAATATTTCACGCTATAATGATTTTCATTTCAGAGACAAAAGTAACGCTTTAAATTTTCTAATGCAATATCGATTTGACAACGGGCTTAAATGACACCATTAAATCAACGTGTGCACTGTAAAAAGAAAACTGGGGTATGCACATAAAACATATGAAAAAAGATAGTAAATTTGGGGATTATGG
>JBBISE010000133.1:0-10209 GCA_037441445.1 Salinivirgaceae bacterium | reverse complement strand
TAAATCAAAGCAAGATTGTTTTAACCAACAACCTTATGAAACTTGACACGTATTCAATTAACAGGGCAAGGCTTTCTTTGTTGTGTTGTGTTGCCCCATGGTGGTTCATTCTGGTAAGAATTGTGTCAATTTGTTTGTTGAGCCACATTCTTACGGCATCCGCTTTTACGTCTTTTTTTTCAATGCCATTGACAACCATCGCCAGTTTTTCAAACATGTCCCCTTTTTTCTCGGGGTTGATTTTCTGAAACGAGGGTAAGTATTCTTCCGTTTTTTCCTTGCAATAGTTTTTTATTTCATTCTCTGTCACCGGGATATCAAAAAAATATTTAAGAAAGAGAATTGTTTTGGCCTGCTCGCCATTGAGCATTATCATTGTTTTTCCCAGTCTTTTAATTTCGGATTGAATTACCGAATACTTTTCTGATTCAATGGGCAGCGATACTTCTTCGTGTTTTGTACCCTGTTCACCTTCCACTATCGCGTACCAGTGTTTGTTTTCTTTACGGATTATTTCGCAACACATCCGGTTTAGAATGGCAGTGTAATATGTTGTTACTTTTGATTTCCCTTCAAAAGAAGTATCAATTTTTTTTTCGTTGCTTTATAAAATGCTCTACTATGGACATAACAACATCTTCTCTTTCGCGTGTTGGAACAACTCCACGCGCAACATATTTAGCCACAACAACCCGGGCTATTCCAATAACAGTTTCTATTGTTATTGAATTGTTAATACGGTTGCATTCTTTGTCCATTTTTGAAAATTTTTGACTGCAAAAATGGCATTTTTTTTCAGTTTTAACGACCGATTTTCTAAAGAAAATGTTAAAAAGCGTTAATTCAGAGAGGATAGCTGCAAAAAAAAAAGCCTGCTTCTGTGCAGGCTTTGAAAAACAGTTTAGTTTTTACTAGTTCGTTTTACGTTGTAATTAGGGTCTGCTGAAAATCTATTATTAAGTTGATATTTAGCGATATAGAAGTAAATAGAACACATCTGAAAGCAATGGTTTTTGACTCAACAAAGAAAAAACCTTGCATTTTTAATCCTTCTAACTTTTTGCTTGATCAAAAAGTTACAAAAAATCAAGACAAAACTAAGCTTCTCCCCGCTCTGTCAAACCGGAAGAGCCATGGCAACGTAAGCCAAAATGAAACCTCAAAATGAGGTTAAAAGTTTTGTTGAGGCCAATGATAGTTTCATTTTGGTAACGCAAGCGCCCTTGCACGTGGCTCTACCCGGTTTGCCATATCACGCCAACGCCTGGCCCGCAGTTTTGTCAGGCCACCACGCATCGGGCATTCGTGCCCCGGTTAACCACAGGCTTTGCTCACACCAAAAAAGCGCTTCAGTGTAAACCGAAATTTGCATTGACTTTTTCAGCAGCCCCTAAACACGCTTGCATTCATCAACTCCGCTTCAAATTTTTATTTGGAATTGCATGGCGGCTGTCTGATTCAGAATTGCCGGGGTGTTTTGTAAGCGCAATTGTGACGTTTTTTAAAAAACGCTTTTGATTATTAGTCCTTTATACATCTGACAGATCTTCCAAACTCTTTTGGGAAGGGGCGGTTTAGAACGTTTTCATGCACATTGAAAACGATTGAAATAGCTTGTTTATCCGTTTTAGATGTATTGGTCCAGAAAGTGGCTTCGCCTCCGATTTGCCAGAAATTACGCTTGTCGGCATGCATCTGACGATAGCCCGTGGGGGTTGCATTGAACATAAATTCGTCGTTTCCATTCACGTTTTTTGTTACGCCCTCGGGAGCAGTCCAGCCTTCCGTCGATTTTAGTTTAGAACCGGCTGTGGCCAATCCTCCAACATGATTTAAAAGGTTGAGCCATTCGGCTTCGGATGGCACTCTCCAGCCTTTGGGGCAAAGAGCTGCATTGTTGGCTGCTGCCCAACTATACAAAAGTCCGTGCTTGTTTTTATTTTCAGCCTTGTCCTCAAGGTTGGTGTATGCTCCGGCACTTCCTTTCCAGGCTTCATTGTCGGTTGGGGCAAGCGTTATAGGTTTTCCGTCATTGTATTTAGTGGTACGAAGGTTTTGGATTGTCCAGAAATGTTTGCCCAGCTTTACCGCGTCATAGCTGTTTCCATCAATATCCTTTACGGTTTCCATGGGGCTCCAATAGCCATTGGCAAATAAAACATACTTCTTTCCATCGGGCTCATTCACCATAGTGTATTTTTCTTTCTCGATTTCCCACATTCCATCAGCCTTCAGAACGACTTTCTGTGGTGCGTTCAGCTTAATGTCTTTTGGTTGTTGGGGCAGGGCGGGTTTTTGTTCTGGCCTGTTGCCTTGGGTGCTCAGTTGTTCTACCTGTCCTTGCGTAGTAAAGGCCAGCACCAGAACGGCAATCAATGATAGGGATACTTTTTTCATAGATCTGTATTTTTTTGTTTGACATTTTTTCAACAAAGGCAAAATTATAAAAAAAAACGCAGTTCACTTCTTATGTGCCTGTTTTTAACTAAATTTTAATCTACCCTAAAATATTTCCTGAGGTAATGCCCGGAAACGGTAAAAGCCCAAACCATAGCCATGACAGCAATTCCCGGAGCCATTGCCAACCACGCTTTGCCCACAATGATGTACCCATAATGGTCGCGGATCATGGCACCCCAGGTTGGGACAGGGGGCTCGATACCAACCCCTAAAAAGCTAAGGCCACTTTCTATGAGAATGGCTGAAGCAAAATTTGATGCCGATATTACCATGATAGGGCCAATAACATTTGGGAGCATATGTTTTACCATAATCCTAACATCCTTATATCCAAGGACTCTGGCTGCTTCGATGTATTCCAAATGCTTTAATTGCATCACTTTCCCCCGAACAACACGGGCCACTTCAACCCACATAGTGAGGCCTATGGCCAGAAAGATTTGCCAAAACCCTTTCCCCAATGCCATGCAAACCGCAATTACCAAAAGTAGTGTGGGGATTGACCAAAATACGTTTATAAGCCAGACAACCATTTTATCAATCTTTCCGCCGTAATAACCTGCCGTTAATCCAAAGAATAGCCCAATTACCAACGAAACAAATACGGCAACGAATCCCACTGAAAGCGATATTCTTCCGCCAATAACCAATCTGGAAAATAAATCGCGTCCAAAGCGGTCTGTTCCCAAAATAAACGTCCTTTTGTTGATATGTTCCCGTGCAATTTCGTCTTTTATTTGTTGAATCCCAACTATCTTTTTTTTGCCTGCCATGTTTATAAATCCAATGCTATCGCCCAAAATTGAAAAATTGCGAGGATCTTGCACCGCATACACAACATCATGAAAAAAAAGCTCGTGCTCGAATTGTTGTCCCGATTCCGGATCGCCCGACTCAAAAACTGTCAGGCTGTGTTTGTTCCAGCGCACGGAGTCGAAAGGAATGTAGCGGTAGGTTTCCTGACCGCCAAACAACCATTTTTGAAATAAACCGGCATTTTGGTCTTCTGTATTTGTCTTTATTTTCAGCACAGTAACAGAGGTCCCCGGATTTCTAAGGGCAACGGAAACCCATTGCCGGTTTGCATTGGGAGTTGAATCGGGCGTGATAAGGTAACCAAGGAATGATAACGTGCTAAATATCAATATTATTGCCATTCCAAAATAGGCAAGTAAATCTGTGGTTTCTTTGTCTTTATAGTCGCGTATAGCCATAATATTCAGGGATATAGCAGGTATTTTTCCCTTTTTTGTTTAAAATGTTCCAGCTCAGGTTGCCAGCTTTCGCGAATAGTGTTAAGGTCTGTACCCTGTTCTATCTGTTTTTGCAATTGCTTGTTGCCTGCAAGTAAAGGGAAGAAACTGTTAAAGAAGGTTGGGATTTTTAGGTTTTCGTATGCCCTGATCAGGAAAATGAGGGCTATTTCGCTGTGTTCACCTTTAGCCATTGCCGTGTTTCTTAAATCCTCACCAAAGCATTTGTTTCCCATAAATTTGGGAGATGTTGCCCCTGGCATGGAAACAGGAGTATATTCAAAAGGATGGTTTTTAAGCAGGGGGTGGCCATAAACCTGAAAGGGAAATGGGGTTCCCCTGCCTTCACTAACAACTGTCCCTTCGAAAAAGCCTAATGAGGGATAAAGATATACGGCAGCCATGTTTGGCAAGTTTGGCGACGGTCTGACAGGAAGGATATATCGGCTTTTATGCGTGTAGTTTAAGCACTCAATAATTGTTAATTTGCACTGTAATTTATTCTTCAGCCAACCTTCTCCATTGATCATTTTTCCCAGTTCGCCAATGGTCATTCCATAGACAACAGGAATGGGGTGAAGTCCCACAAACGAACGGAAAGCGGTATCGAGTACGGGGCCGTCAATATAAAAGCCGTTCGGGTTGGGCCTGTCTAAAACTATAACGTGCTTTTGGTTTTCGGCAGCCGATTCCATTACATAATGCAAAGTGCTGATATATGTGTAATACCGAACGCCAACATCTTGTAAATCGAACAAAATGATGTCAATGCCGGCTAAATCGCTGGTCAGGGGTTTCTTTTTGTTCCCATAAAGAGAAATTATGGGAATTCCGGTTTTCTGATCCCGGCTGTTATCAATGAGTTGACCCGCGTCGGCATTTCCACGGAATCCATGCTCGGGACAAAAAATAACACTAATCTTCATTTTCAGTGATTGGAGTGTATCGACCAAATGCGTGTTCATAACCAATCCTGTGTAATTTGTTACAATGGCAATGCGTTTACCCTCCAGCATTGGTTTGTATATTTCGACGCGGTTGGCCGCAGGGATAATCTGGCCTAAGAGAACATTTTTTAAAAAAACGAAAAATAAACTAAACAAAATGGTATTTTTGCCGTGTTGATTCATTCTCTGTTGAAGATTTGATTTTGGCGCTAAAATACTGAAAAAATTGCAACTGGTATATTTTATTGTAAACAGGTTATTTAAGACTGGCCGAAAAACTTCGAGCCTTGCTTCGCCCATGCTACGGGTATCAGTAACGGGAATAGCCCTTGGTATGGCTGTGATGCTTGTTTCTATAAGCATCGTTGTTGGTTTTAAGCGCGAAATCCGCGAAAAAATTACCGGTTTTACAGCGCATGTTCATTTGATTAATTTTGATTTAAACTCAACCTACGATTCAAATCCCATAAAATCGGACAGGCCTGTTATTGATGAAATCCGCAAAATGAAAACCATCAGGCACATTCAGCGGTTTGCTACAAAACCCGGTATTGCCCGGCTCGATTCTGAACTTCAGGCCGTAGTGCTCAAGGGCATTTCCGCCGAATTCGACCCTACATTTTTTGCGTCTTATCTGGTTGAAGGAAACATCCCCGATTACTCCGACAGTACAACCGGTAACGATGTTTTGATTTCAAAAGCCATTGCACTGAAACTCAATATTAAGGTGGGAGACAGGCTTCCGGTTTATTTTATGCAACAGCCAATAAGGATGAGAAATTTTCATATTGCCGGAATTTTCAATACAAACCTCGAAATGTACGACGAGTTGTATGTAATGTGTGATATTAGGCATATACAGCGATTAAACGGTTGGAAGGAAAACGAAGTGTCGGGTTTCGAGGTTTTTCTGCATGATTTTAACCTGCTTGACGAGGTAACATCCGAGTTGCGACACAGGACTTCTCTGGCTTTTGACGAGGACAAATCGACCATCAGGGCCATTCCCGTAACAGAAAGCAACAGACAGATTTTTGACTGGCTCGAACTTCAGGATGTTAACGTTTACGTCATAATTATACTTATGATTTTAGTATCAGGAACCAACATGGTGACGGGTTTGTTGATTCTGATTCTGGAGCGTACCCAATTTATTGGGGTTCTTAAAACCCTGGGGACCAACAACAAAACCTTGCAACGCATTTTTTTCATCCGGGCAGCACAAATCATCGGAAAAGGAATGCTTATTGGAAACCTGATTGGGGTTGTCCTTATTGCGGTACAACATTTCCTAAAACCATTGAAACTGGATCCTTCGAATTATTATCTTACCCATGTTCCGGTTGATGTGTCCATTATTTACTGGCTGCTAACAAACTTCCTTGCATTTGTATGCTTGCTGGCAATGATGTTAATTCCGGTAAAGTATGTGTCAAAAATTCCTGTGGCAAAAATTATGCGTTTTGACTAACGCCGTTTTTCTCGAGCCTTTCATGCTGATAGGAATGCTTCAGTACATCTTTTTTTAATTTTGTTAAGTCCGACTCAAGGCTTTTAATGGTAAGGTTTAATTCTTCTTTCGTGTAAACCAGCTCTTTTTTTCCGCGATTAACCAAAATTTTAATCCACACGGCCAGTAGGATTATAGCGGCCATTTGTCCGATGATGATGTAATTGTACACGTTTTCCATAAATTTGATAAATTGAAGGTTTTTGTATGTAAAAAAAAATAAAACTGCACGTAAAAATACGAAATCGAAAGGTAAAGGTTTTATAAATTCAGTCCTTTTTCTGAATTTATTTTTCAGTTTCTGTGAAATTATTGATTTCCATGGCCTGTTTGAAGTGATTGTGGCTTGTGTTATATGCCTGATTGCTAGCTTATTGTATTGTAAACTAAAAATGGTAGAATTTCAATACCATTTCCTTTTGATCTTTTTGCCTATATTTACACGATTTTTTTACCAACATGGGATTGAACTATGCGATTGCATGCCATAAATTTAGTAAAGCGGTACCGGAAAAGAACGGTTGTAAGAGGTGTAAATGTTGAAGTTAACCAGGGCGAAATTGTTGGTCTGTTGGGACCAAACGGCGCTGGCAAGACAACCACTTTTTATATGATTGTGGGTTTAATTAAGCCCAATTCGGGACGTATTTTCATTGACCAGGAGGAAATAACACGCGAACCCGTCTATTTAAGGGCAAAACGGGGCGTGGGCTACCTGGCACAAGAGGCGTCTGTCTTTCGGAAACTCAGTGTCGAAGACAATATTTTGTCCGTTATGGAAATGGCAGGCTATGGCAAAGAATACCGCAGGGAAAAAGTGGAAGAACTACTCGATGAATTTGGTTTGCAACGGATTCGCAAAAGTTTGGGAATACAGCTTTCCGGGGGCGAACGCCGCCGCACCGAAATTGCAAGGGCGTTGGCCATAAACCCCAAATTTATTCTGCTCGATGAACCTTTTGCCGGTGTCGATCCCATTGCTGTGCAAGATATTCAGGAAATTGTGTTCAAGCTAAAAGAAAAGAATATAGGTATTTTGATTACCGACCATAATGTTCACGAAACATTAAGCATTACCGACAGGGCATACCTGCTTTTCAATGGTTCGATACTAAAATCGGGAACAGCCGAGGATTTAAGCCTCGATCCGCAGGTGAGAAAAGTCTATCTGGGCGAGAACTTTGTTCTCAGACGTTAATTTGGTTTTACTCTTATTTCGTTTTATGCGTTTTTTCCTTCTTTTTTCTTTACTTTTTATTGCAACCCTTGCTCATGCCCAGTTAACCAAGGTGCGTGGAAAGATACTGGATTCTACCACAAAAGAACCTTTGCCTTTTGTCAATATTGCGTTTAAAAACACAACCATTGGTGTTATCAGCGATTTCGATGGAAACTATTACATTGAAACCCGGGTGGCCGTCGATAGCCTGATTTTTTCATTCATGGGCTACGAGAGGCAGGCATTTGCTGTAAAACCTGCCCGATTTCAGGAAATTAATGTAAACATGGTGCCTTCGGCCATTGCACTGCAGGAGGTTATAATCAAACCCGGGAAAAACCCTGCTTTAATTCTGCTCGATTCGTTGAATGCCTATCGCCAGGAAAACAATCCGGACAGGTTGGAGTATTGGGAATCGCAGGTTTATAACAAAATGGAATTCGATATCAGCAATATCGACGACAATTTTAAGAAAAACCGGTTGTTCCGGCAATTCGATTTTGTTTTCAATTACATGGACACCTCTGTTATTAGTGGTAAAAACTACCTGCCGGTGTTTATTGCCGAAACCGTTTCTGATTTGTACTACCAGAAAAGTCCACGAAAAGAAAAGGAAATAATAAAGGCCAGCAATGTAAGTGGCGTTAAGGACGATCAATTGTCACAGTTCATGGGACAGATGTATTTGAAAGTTAATCCCTACGATAATTTTATTCAACTGTTCGGTAAGGGTTTTGTAAGTCCCATCGCTACTTTTGGCCCGTTGTATTATCGTTATTATTTGATTGACAGTGCTTACATCGACAACAAGTGGTGTTACCAGATATCCTACAAGCCAAGGCGAAAACAGGAACCCACTTTTTCAGGTGATTTTTGGGTGCATGACACAACCTTTGCGCTTTGCCGAATAAACGCACGGATAGCTCCGGATGCCAACCTCAACTTTGTCAACGATTTGATTTTTAATCTCGAATATCAGCATGTTGGTGATAGTATTTGGTTTGCCCAACTCGAAAACACGTTTATTGATTTTAATATTTCGGACAGAACCAGCGGGATTTTCGGTCGTAAAACAACTTCGTACAAAAATGTGGATTTAGGGCAAAAGCGTGACGATAATTTCTTTAATCCGCAACTAGCACAGGAATTGGTGACCCTCGAGGGGATAAATAACCTTGCCGATGATGAGTGGCAGAAGCTACGACATATTGATCTTACCCAAAAGGAATTGCAGATTTTTGACATGGTTGACAGTATTAAGCAGGTTCCTATTTTTAAAACCTGGGTTGATGTTATCAACACCGTGGTCAATGGTTATTACATCATTGGGTTTTGGGAAATTGGACCTTATTACAAACTATACAGTTTTAATGCCATTGAGGGAAACAGGGTTCGTTTTGGTGGCCGGACAAGCAACGACTTCAGTAACAAAATAATGTTAACCGGGCATATAGCCTACGGCGAACAGGATCAACGCTGGAAATTTGCCCAGGGCGGATTGTACATGTTCAATAAAAACCCCCGAAGGTCTGCAGGGTGGAACATAAAGCACGATGTGGAGCAACTTGGTATTAGCCAAAATGCGTTCACGCAAGACAATATCCTGGCTTCATTCCTGCGTCGTACCTATAACCGGAAGTTGACCATGGTCGATGAAATTGAGTTCTTTTTCGAAAGGGAATGGTATCAGGGACTTTCCAATATGCTGACAATCAATTCGCGACAGGTTTGGGCCACGCAATATGTCCCATTCAAGGTCAGCAACAACGCCATTGTTGAATCATTTAGTAAAATTCCAAGTACCGAAATTACCTTAAACACACGATATGCTTACAACGAGAAGTTTATAATGGGCGAGTTTGAGCGCATTAGCCTGGGAACCGACTATCCGATTTTTAACCTCGATTTAACAGCCAGCCTTAAAGGTATAAACACCAGTAGATATGAGTATTACCGTATTCATGGAAGTATTGAGCACGGATTTAGCATTAACCCCTTTGGGCGTTTTAAATACATCGTTGATGGTGGTTTTTACATAGGAAAGGCGCCTTATCCGTTGCTGCAATTACACGAGGGTAACGAAACCTATGCTTATGATGACTACGCCTTTAACATGATGAATTACTACGAGTTTGTTTCGGACAAATACGTCAGTTTGCTGGTTGAGCACCATTTCGACGGATTCTTCCTAAACCATGTGCCCTTGTTTCGAAAGCTGAAATGGCGCGAAGTGGTGGCCGCCAAAGGGTTACTTGGCCGTGTGAATGACCGCAACCGAAGTGCAATGGTGTTTCCCGACGGGTTGCGCGAGCTAACCATCCCTTATGGCGAGGCCAGCGTGGGAATTGAAAACATTCTAAAACTTTTCAGGATCGATGCCATGTGGCGTTTGTCGTATCTCGAGAAACCCAATGGGGTGCAAAATATGCCCGATATTCCCAAATTTGGGATAAGGGCACAATTGAAGTTCGAGTTTTAATTCCATGTGTTTGTCTTTTCGTTAAGTGTTGACTATCTGCACATTGATCCCCTTTTGGGCTCTGCCAAACGTGGGGCATTTTTTGCCCCCGGGTTGCCACCCGGGGTTATTTTTATTCAACCCCTTCAGGGTTGAGAAACTTTCATATTTTTTTCATAATCAGGATCCTGTGTGTCGGAAAATCGGTTGTCGGCATGGGCGTTTCATATGTTCAAAATTTTTCAGTTTAAGGTCATATGTAACTCACATGCTTAATAACCATGCACTTGTGTGTCAAGATTTGGTTGGCATGGGCGTTTCATATGTCTATAATTTTTCGGTTTACGGCCATATGGAACTTC
>JBBISE010000132.1:0-10323 GCA_037441445.1 Salinivirgaceae bacterium | reverse complement strand
TTTAATCATGCGCTTGTGTGTCGAAAAATCGGTTGTCGGCATGGGCGTTTCATGCTTTAATGGGAGAACGTCTTAATGGAAACGATATTTATTATCATAATGTCTATGCAAACAAGATTCATTACTTTTCAGATGCAGATGTTAATACCGATCATGTAATATCGTTTAATGAAGCACACGCTTGGGCTGACACCTACAAATCACAGATTCGGATTGATAATATCCTGAATGATCCAAGCGGAATGGCTTCGACAACATCCTTAAAATACCCCACCCTTTTATCCGCGGATATTACTTCCAACATGACCGTCAAAGGTTTAATTGGCGTTACGAAAGATATACATGTAACCAATGGCCAAACACTTACCATGAGCAGCAAATGTAAATTGGAAGTGAGCGAAACGGCTACCCTCTTTGTTGATGCAGGTGCAACGCTTGTCATCGAAAACGGTGCGGAAGTACTGTTGGGTGGAACCAGTAAGATAGTTGTGAACGGCAATATTGTTATTGGCACCGATGTTATCATTGATGTTGATGTTGACGAAAACAGCATAAACATGAGTTCGTTTACTGTCAACAACGCCAGCATGGTGCTTGATTTGAACAGTGTTGAGATTAATAAGTTGTCAACAAAATTCGTGGTAAATAAACTGTCAATTGACAATTGTAGCTTTAACCAGGAAGCCAACCTTTCCATCGACGCTCCCAATGCCCAAATCCAAAACAGCCTTTTCGAACAGTCGAAATTGAACCTGACAATCCTTCGAACCATCAGTGGCGTTTACTCGTCGGCCTTGGTGGAAGGAAACGTTTTCACGGGTTCGGCATCGGCAGCATTGGAAATCAATGGCTACGAGAATTTCTATGTTCGCAACAACAACATTTCTGGATCTGCCACAGGTATCAGCCTTTACCGCGCTGGAAAAGGAGCCCCGGCAAGCCAAAACGTCACCAACAACCACATCAGCAACTGTACCCAAAGCGGTATTACGGTCTATAACAGTACCGTTGTTTTGGGCACAAACACAGTTAAAAACAACTATGTTGGTATTAAATTACTCAATAGCAGCAACGTAAGCCTTGCTGGCGATGTCAACGCTGCCGACATTTTCCACACCCAGCTTATCAAAGACAACACCTTGCACCAAGTTTTTGTAGGCCAAAACAGCTTCCCATGGTACATGAAGTTCAACGCCATTATTGACGACTACAACACTGTTCCGTTGGTGAAATACGAACGTCCGGGCCAGCCTTTCATTAAAGTAAACGTAACTGACAACTTCTGGGGCGTGGGCTTTAACCCCACAACCGATTTGTACATCGACAATGGCACCTACAAGCATTTACCGTTGTGGCAACCGCTGAATCCATACTACCCAACCGAGCTTGAACTGCAATACAAAGCCGCCAACGATGCTTTTGCCGCCGGAAACTATGCCGAAGCCAAAGCGCAGTACATGGACATTATTGAAAACAACCCCGAAACGGTCTATGCCGAAGCCTCCATGAAAGAGCTGATTCGTGTGGAACCATCGGCCAAAGGAAACCTCAGCGGGCTGAAGGCTTACTACCAAACCAACGCAACCATTACAGCCAACGAAAACCTTTCCGTTTTGGGCGACTTCCTGGCCAACCTCTGCGACGTGCACATGGAAAACTGGGCCGATGCCATTGCCTGGTACGAAGCCAAAATCCTGAACCCCGCCAACGAGCAGGAGCGCATTTTTGCCGAAATTGACCTGGGTTACACCTACTTCCTGATGGAAAACAGCGCCAACAAAGCCTCTGCCGCCACTACCGGAATGTTGCGCCAGCACAAGTACGAAACCGTGAAAGCCTACAACACCAACCGCGACTATCTGTTGTCGTTACTGCCCGGCGAAGCCGCCAGCGAAAACGTGAAACAAGAGTTGCGCACCATGGAATCGGGCGCTCTGTTGCAAAACTACCCCAACCCGTTCAGCCAGTCCACCACCATTTGGTACAAAACCGACCGCGACGCTGCCGTGCAACTGGTAGTGTTTGACATGACCGGAAAAGAGGTAGCCCGCCTTAACGAAGGCAACCAAACCAAAGGCACACACAGTGTTGAATTCCACAACAGCAATCTTTCCCAAGGCATTTACTTCTACACCTTGACCCTTGACGGACAACGCACCGACAGCCGGAAAATGAATGTAGTGAGATAATTCCCACTTTAATACAAAACAAAAAAGCCCCTTGCGAACATTTCGGGGGGGCGTTTTTTTGTGGGTTGGGGTTTCCGAAGTGGTCAAAATAGCGTACCTTTGTCTCCCCGAAAATGGAGTATGATTGACAAGGTAACCATAGACCGGATTTACGAACGTGCTGATATTGTTGACGTTATTGGCGAATTCATTACGCTGAAGAAGCGCGGTGTAAACTACCTTGGCCATTGCCCGTTCCACAACGAGCGGACACCTTCGTTTACCGTTTCGGCAGCAAAAAGCATTTACAAGTGTTTTGGTTGCGGTAAATCGGGAAACGCCGTGGGGTTCATTATGGAACACGAAAACCTGACCTACGTTGAGGCGTTGCGCTATCTGGCCAAAAAATACCACATCGAGATTGAAGAGAAGGCCCCCGATCCGGAATTTTTGGCACAGCAAAACAAGCGCGAAGCCCAACAGGTGCTGACCAACTTTGCCGGCGACTGGTTCAAGGAGCAACTCCACAAAACCGACGAGGGCAGGAGTGTTGGTCTCAGTTACTTCAGGGAACGGGGTTTTACCGATCAAATCATCGAGCGTTTTCACTTAGGTTACAGCCCGACAAACCGGAGCGCTTTCTCGCAGGCAGCCCTTAAAAAAGGGTTCAAAAGCGATGTCCTTGTCGATAGCGGACTTTCCGTTGACCGCAACGGGACTTTGTATGACCGTTTTGCTGACCGCGTGATGTTTCCCATTCACAGCATCACTGGACAGGTAATCGCTTTTGGCGGACGTACCATGCAGAAGGAGGCTAACATTGCCAAATACCTGAATTCGCCTGAAACAGCGCTGTACATAAAAAGCAAAGTTTTATACGGTATTTACCAGGCTCGGAAAGCCATAGGACAGAGCGATTCCTGTTTTCTGGTCGAGGGTTACACCGATGTACTAAGCATGCACCAGTGCGGGATAGAAAACGTGGTTGCCTCATCGGGCACATCACTTACGACCGATCAAATTCGCCTGATAAAACGCTTTACCCCAAACCTGACTGTTTTGTATGACGGCGATGCTGCTGGCATAAAAGCCTCGCTCCGGGGAATAGACATGATTTTGGCCGAAGACATGAACGTGAAAGTCTGCCTGCTACCCGATGGCGAAGACCCTGATTCCTATGCACGGAAAAATACAGCCGAGAAGTTTATTTCTTTTATCCGCGAGAACGAAACGGACTTTATCCGGTTCAAAACCAAACTGATGCTCGATTCAACCAAGGGCGATCCCATTAAAAAGGCAGCCATTGTAAATGACATCATCCAGTCCGTTGCCTGCATTCCCAACATGGTTACGCGCAGTGTTTACATTCAGGAATGTTGCCGCATGTTGGACATGCCCGAGGATGTTCTTTACCAGGCTACCAATAAAATCCTGAAAGAGCGGGGCGAAAAAGAGTTCCAACGCGAACAGAGAGAAATCCGCCAGGCAGAAGAAATTCCGCAGGAAACCTCCGTGCCGGCTGCTAAGAAAGAGATGCCCGTTATAAAAGACGATCTTCTGGTAACAGAAACAGAACTCATCCGGTTTATGCTCGAATATGGCGACCGCGTCGTGTTCTCGGTTCCAGCCAATGATGATAGCAGTGGCGAACAGTTCCAAACCGTGGCCGGGTATATGGTCGAAGAGTTGGAACGCGACGAATTAATTCCCACTGAGCCAACGCTTTCGGTTGTCTTCGGCATCTATTCTGATGCTCTTCGGAAAAACACTCCACTTTCCAGTTTCTATTTTATTCACAATCCTGACATTAAATTGTCGTCCATGGTAGCCGGAATTTTGGCTCCGGGGCACGCCCTTTCAAGAATTTGGGAACGTGAAACCAACAACCCGTTATCCGAAGAGATGCGTTTGTCGTTAGCAGCCCAGAAAATAGTGAACGAATATAAGTGGAGACGGTTAAGGGAAATGCAAAAAACACTCACCCTCAAACTTGCCAATCCTAAACTACAAGACGAGGAAGCGGCCATTATTATGCGAAAACTCAACCAGATTAATCTTGTAAAAACCCGCCTTTCATCGGAAATAGGCCCCAGGCCCATTTTCTGACAAGCTATGGCATATTGGCGTACCGCTCTAATTGCTGTACTTTCAGGATTTTGATTTTTCGGCCCCTTAGTTCAATCAGGTTGTCGTTTTTGAAATCGGAAAGCTGGCGAATTACTGATTCTGTCGCAGTTCCCACAATGTTGGAAAGTTCTTCGCGGGTCAGGACAATACGCAGAAAGCCGTCGGCATCGGTGCCAAAGGAGGTGCGCAAAACCAATAATATTTCGGCAAGACGCTCTTTGACCGTTTTTTGGGCAATGTCGGTTATAAAGCTGTTGGCTTCTCCCAATTCGCGGCAGGCCATTTTCAACATGGCAAGGCTAAAGGCGTGATTTTGTTGAATAAGCCTCAACAGAACATCCGATGGGATAAAACAAAGCGAAGCATCTTCGTGAACCCTCGCTGTAGTGCAAAACGGCTCAGCACTAATAACCGATCGATAACCAACAATATCGCCTTTTTTTGCAAAAACAATGATTTGTTCTTTCCCTTCGAATCCGGTTTTGTACATCTTAATAATGCCCGAATTGACGCAATAACATCCTGTTGCGCGGTTTCCCTCGTGAAAAACATAGTCGCCACGATGATAGAACTGGCAACTTTTTTCGAAATTGAGGTTTGCCAATTGCTCGCTGTTCAGGTGTCTGAACAAACCGTTCATGTCGAATAAACATTCGTTACAGGCCGGAATCTTTGGCTTGGGTTTCATTGAGGTTTTTTTAGCTTACCGGATTACAATGTATTTGATTGCAAATATACAAAAAGTCCGGATTAGAATTGGCAATTGACAACACTAACCCGGATATGGCTTTTTTGTTTATTTTTTGTTCCTGCTCCTAAGAATCGGCAAAGGAGGGCATTAACTCCAGAAGTTCGAACGCATAAGGTCGTTACGTGGGTTCACGCACATAATGGGCACCTTGGCGTTGTTGGCAATAATGGTTTGTTCGCTGGCACCAAAAACGTAATCGGCCAGGCCAATGTTTTTGGTTGTCATGACAAGGATGAGATCGGCATTGATTTCGAGGGCAAAATCAATCAACTGATTTTCAAAATGGCCTTTACTTTTTGCAGTATGTATTTCGTAATCAATGCCATACTTGGCCAGGTACTTTTTGGCAAAAATCAGGTTGTTGTTTATTTTTTTCAGGTAGTAATCGTCTTCAATGGGCTCTTTAAAAATATGAATCTTAAGTGTAAAATACTGAGCCAGATAGATTGCCCAAACCAATTTCTCTTTGTTTTCGGCTTTAAAATCCAACGGGAAAACCACATCGGTAAGCCTTTTTTCCTGAGGCTTGTCTTGTACAACAACAAACGGAACTATTGAACTGGAAATGACTTTTAATGCCCAACTTCCGGTTATTTTTTGCATGCCACGCATTCCATGGGTGCCCATAACCACTAAGTTTACATCGTTCTCGCTATCGGAGGTATAGTCGCCAATACTATGAAAGATATCGCCAACAATGGCCTTTATGGCAGGCAAAAGCCCGTAAGCATCGTTAATTTTTTGGGCTACGGCCTCCAGTTTTTCCTCGGCTTCAGCCCTATCTGATTCTTTTTTCATAATATGCAGCAACACTACGTTGCACTTCAAATGCAACGCAAGTTTTACTGCGTGGGCGGCAGCGTAATCGGACATTTCTGTAAAGTCCCACGTTACTACAATATTTTTTCCGTTTAGCATAGCAATTCTATTTTATATTCAAATATAGTCAATTTTATATTGTGGTGCAAAATAGTATTTATATTCAACAAAAAAGCCTGTTTTTGATTACAGGCTTTTCAATATTTTGATAAGTAGTAAAATTTTATTGACCAGTATATCCCTTCATGATGCCTCTTTTCGAATTTTTTACGAAGGTTAGAATTTCATCACGCTCTTTTGAAGCAGCCATTTCGGTTTCAATATATTCAACGGCATCGGAATAATTTAGCCCTTGCATGAAAAGTACGCGGTAAATATCCTGTACTTCCTGTATGGTTTCATTGCTGAAATTACGACGGCGCAAGCCAATGGAATTGATTCCGCAGTAGGACACCGGGAAACGTCCGGCTTTAACATATGGCGGGATGTCTTTTCCAACCAACGAACCCCCTGAAAGCATGGCATGGGCACCAACATGGACAAACTGATGTAAGGCAGAAGCTCCACCAATGATGGCAAAATCATCGACAATAACTTCCCCGCCAAAAAGGACAGCATTGGCCACAATGACATTGTTTCCAATAATGGTATCGTGTCCCACGTGGGCGCAAGCCATCAAAAGTACGTTGTTTCCAACAACGGTTTTTCCTTTGGCAGCCGTTCCTCTGTTGATGGTAACGGCTTCGCGAATGGTCGTATTGTTTCCAATTTCAGCTGTGGTGTACTCTCCGGCAAACTTTAAATCTTGTGGAATTGCCCCTATGACCGCACCAGGAAAAACACGGCAATTGTTTCCCAACCGCGAACCCGGAAAGATGGTTGCATGTGGCCCAATCCAGCAATTGTCACCTATAACAACATCGGCATCAATGTAGGCAAAGGGGTCGATTTTTACGTTGTTTCCAATTTTCGCATCCGGATGAATATACGCTTGAGTGTTACTCATAGATTTCTGTTTAAATTTGGCTGCCAAATTACTAAAAATTCATTTACAGGGACTCAAATACCCAAAGATTTATTTTGCTTTGACAATCTGAGCCGTCATAAACGCTTCGGCAACCATTGTATTTCCGACAAAGGCGCGTCCGGTCATGATAACTATTCCCCGGCGGATGGGCTCGGTAAGCCGGAGTTCAAAAACAAGAGTATCGCCAGGTACAACTTTCTTTTTAAATTTTACACCGTCAATTTTCAAAAAGTAAGTGACATACGTTTCCGGATCGGGAACGGTGCTGAGGGCAAGGATTCCGCCGGTTTGTGCCATGGCTTCAATTTGCAGTACTCCGGGCATGACGGGCTCATCAGGAAAGTGTCCCACGAAGAAGGGTTCGTTCATGGTTACGTTTTTTACACCAACCACATGGGTGCTGCTAATGTCCACAATTTTATCGACCAACAAAAACGGCGGACGGTGCGGCAGGGTTTGCTTAATGCGGTTGATATCGTAAATGGGTGTTGCCAGTGGGTCGAATTTTGGTGGCTGTGGATTGTTTTTCAGTTCTTTGATTTTCTTTCTCAGTATTTTTGCCAGTTCGGTGTTGCTGAGGTGTCCCGGGCAAATGGCCGTAACCTTGCCTTTTAGTTGCATTCCGCAAAGTGCCAGGTCGCCAACAACATCAAGGAGTTTGTGGCGGGCGGGCTCGTTGTGGAAGCGAAGTTCAAGGTTATTGAGGATTCCTTCGGGTTTCACTTCAATCACGGGTACATCGAACAGTTTTGCTAAGTGTTGAATTTGGTCGTTAGAAATGGGGTGTTCAACTACTACAATGGCGTTGTTCCAATCGCCGCCTTTTATCAGGTTGTGCTTATGCAGCATTTCCAACTCGTGTAGAAAAACAAAGGTGCGGCATGGCGCAATATCGGTTTCGAACTTGTCGAGGGTTAACAATCTTGCATACTGGTTTCCAAGAACTTTGCTGTTGTAATCAATCATGACATCGACAGCAAAATTGTCAGCTGGGGCTATTTTTATTTCAATGCCTTTCTCGGGAATAGAATAGCTTATTTCCTCGTTAACAACGTAATATTCGCGGTCAGCCTTTTGCTCTTCTATGCCGGCTTTTTTAATTTCGTTGACCCAAGGCAGGGCACTTCCATCGAGTATAGGAACCTCGGGGCCGCTGACTTCGATGCGTGCATTGTCAACCTGCATACCGTAAAGGGCCGAGAGCAGGTGTTCCATGGTCATCATTTTGTGGTCACCTTTTTGAAGGGTAGTGCCACGTTCGGTGTTGGTCACGAAATCGGCCAGAGCTGGAATTTCGGGTTGGCCTTCTATATCAATCAATACAAACTTATATCCGTAGTTTTCAGGTGCCGTCCGAACGGTCACTTTACAAATTGCACCAGTGTGAAGCCCTGTGCCTTCGAGGGTTATGGGCTGCTTAAGGGTTGTTTGTTTTTGGCTCATACTTTTATTGGCTTAATTTTAAGCGGCAAAGATAGGTATTGTAAACGAAATTCCTTTCAGGTTTTACTGTAAAACTGTGGCCAATTGACTCAGAATAGATTACCTTTGCTATAATCGGATTCCGCATTGGTATGACCTGGCAGAATATTTCAAAGCAAATTTACAAGCACTTCCTTTTGTTGTGGATACTGATAATCATGGGCTTCAGTGCCTTGGCTCAGAGTGATTCTACTGCAAATGAAGGCCATACGATTTCGGTGTTTGGAAACGTCAAATCGCTGGTTACCGAATCCTTTCTCGCGGGCGTCGATTTCTCAGTTTCACCGTTTAAAAAATGGGACAAGAACAAAGTTGTCCGTACATCCATTGTTTTTGGAACAGCCTCTGTGGCTTATTTTTTTGTCGATGAGCCCCTAAATTCGCTTCTTAATGAAGAGTTTACCGCAAAGCACAGGAAAGCAGGTCGGGCCATCAGCGAAATGGGAAACCCTTTGATAGTGGGTTCAGCTATTTTGGGTTTCGAAGTTTTGGGGCATACTTTGGGCAACAGCAAGTTAAATAGGGTTGCGTTTCTTTCAGCCCAGTCGTTTGCCATTTCTATGTCTTTTTGTTATGCTGCAAAATACGCTATTGGAAGGTTGCGACCCAACTATACCAACAACCACGACATGTGGTATGGCCCAAACTGGGGTGAAAACCCGAAACGTTCGTTTTTCTCGGGACATACTACGGCACTCTTTTCCCTAACAACGGTTGTAGCTATGGAATACGGCCATATCCGATGGATTCCGCCGGTGGTTTACACTTTGGCCGGAAGTGTTGCTGTTTCAAGGCTTGCGGCTGGCGACCACTGGACTTCAGATGTAGTTTTCTCGGCTCTGTTTACGCACCTGGTGGCCAGAAGTGTAGTAAAACGTTGGGGATTAAAAGAAAAGAAAAACCACGCAACCCCGGTATTTTCATCCAATGGACTGGGATTGCAATGGCTTTTCTGATATTGGCAATTCAAAGCGTGCATTAGTCTCTGACGCAACGGACAGAAAAGCCGATTTCCTTTCCAAAGGCTATATTCCAGGCCGTGCTGTTATCGTATTGTATCAAACGGTTAAATGCGCTGGAGCTATTGACCTGAGTTGAAGTCCACCAGTAACCTTCAGAACCAATAAATTTAAAAGTTCCATCTACAAAACGGTAACCACCAGGAAGAGCTGTGAACCCGACTTCGTTGGTTGCCCCATTATTTGGGCTATTCCAGTGATCTGTGCCTGATTCCTTTAGTTTTCCGCCGGCAACATTGGCTCCTCCCAAGAAATCGGTTAATTCCGTCCACTCGACATTGCTGGGCATGTGCCATCCTGTTGGGCAGATGCCTTGAACTCCACTGGGATTTGTCGCGCTGCTTTCTGCCCCGTTCATGGCTACAGCCCACTTGTATAATACGCCATAAGTAGTGTAGTTTGTTGTGGCCTGAGCTGCAACTACATCGTTGCCTGAATAATCATAAACGTAGAAATGCGGAGTAGTTATCGAACCCGTGTTGGGAATGGTAACACTTGGCAAATACTTTAGGTTTTCGGACATCCAAACCTGATTCCCAATTTTTACCCAATTATAAACATTGCCATCTCTGTCGTCTGTAAAAGAGCCGCTCGTTGGATCGGCAACCGGTCTGTAAAATACTATGCTGTCAATCTCAATATGAACATTATACTGTCCAACCACAACCCCTGCTTTCATTATATACATGGTATCGTTCTGGGCGTGTAGCGTTGACAATAAAACCAATATCAATGCTGATAAAAATATCCTGTTTTTCATTGTTTTTCCTCCTTTATTCTTTAATGATTTTGATGGTTTTAATTTCAGATTCGTTGCTATATCGACAGAAGTATATGCCTTGTGGAAGCAAGCCCAGATTCAGTGTTACAAAACTTGTTTCATATGTTTATAATTTTTCGGTTTACGGCCATATGGAACTTCATGCCGAC
>JBBISE010000131.1:0-10504 GCA_037441445.1 Salinivirgaceae bacterium | reverse complement strand
AAGTCGGGAAATCTTAAACTTTACACCCAACAACGTGGTGAAACTTGACATGTACGGATTAATGTAGCTCGCGACGAGAAAGAAATTTTAAAAGCGATGGATAAAATAGAAATGTTTGTTTATCAGGCTAATATGTGAATTTGCCATCGTTTTATCATTTTATTTCCTGTTTATCGAGGTTTTGCCTGCAACATATTTCTTTTTAAAATTTCGAAAATCAATGCCTTGAACACAATTCTGGTTATGTTCAAGTATCTTTCAGACTGTCGCTCACTTTTTTTCTTCTGACTTTTTTCGGTTTAACAACAATAGATTGAGTAATTGCAATAATTAATGATGCAAAATATATATTATTAATGTTGTTAATTCGATTTTAGACAGGAGTATGTTTCGTTTTCTGTCCTGTTATGTTTATAATAATTTGTGTTTTTATTCAAAAATCGCTATATTTGCAAATATCTAATTTTATTTCATTCTGAAATATAAAGTAAGCTTCAACATTTATTCATAATATTAATTAAATTGAATATCATGCTAAAAATTGAACAGATTAATTCAAATTCTGAATTAAAGAATGTCACCAAGACTGAAATCATTGATTTCTTACATCGCCATCTAGAACAGTTTGGTGATCCTAAAAATGCCATTGAGAAATGCATCGACTATGCTTTTTCGGCAAACCAGGGCAAAGGAGGATTCGTACTTACCGGACACTATAATAATGCTTTAGCCGCAGTGGTAGTTATGAACAGAACGGGAATGGAAGGCTATATTCCTGAAAACATTCTGGTCTATATTGCTGTAGATGGGAAATTGCGGGGAAAAGGAATTGGCGCTCAAATGATTCAGGAAGCCATTGCACGTTCACAAGGAAATATAAAGCTGCACGTTGAGTATGATAATCCTGCAAAACGCTTATACGAGCGTCTGGGGTTTCAATCGAAGTATGCTGAAATGCGCTTTACTAAAGGAGAATAACCATGGCTGAGTTAATTGTAAATGGCGATAAACTACTTCGGAATATTAGTAAAATAAATCAAACGTTGTCAAAGCACAATATACAATGGACTTTAGTGGCAAAAATTCTTTGCGGCAATAAAGATATTTTACGTCGGTTGCTTAATCACGACGAGATAAAAAACATCCACAGCATAGCCGACTCCTGGTTAACGGGGCTCTGCGCCATCAAGGAAATAAACCCTGATGTGGTTACAATGTATGTTAAACCACCAGCTATGGATAGCATAAAATAAGTAGTAAGTTATGCCGATATTTCGCTTAATTCGTCATTTAAAACCATTGAAGCGTTGAATAATGAGGCCGAGAAACTGGGAAAAATCCATCGGGTAATTATTATGATTGAAATGGGTGAACTACGCGAGGGGATTATTCGAGATTAGGTTTTGGATTTTTACAAGCGCGTTTTTGAACTTAAAAATGTTCATATCGAGGGTATTGGTACTAATTTGGGATGTATGTACGGGATACAGCCTACGTATGATAAATTACTACAATTAGCGCTTTATAAACAACTTATAGAAATTAAGTTCAATACAAGCCTTCCTCTTATTTCAGGCGGAAGCTCTATTACACTTCCGTTGGTTGGAAAACCATCAATGCCTAAAAATATCAATCACTTGCGAGTAGGTGAAGCCGCTTTTCTTGGTACAACACCATTCGATAACAAACGGTTTAGGGATCTATCGACCGATGCCTTTGAGTATCGGGCCAATATAATAGAACTCGAGTTGAAAGAAAATTCACCGGACGGAATCCTGACGGACGGAAATGTAGGGCACACCGTTGAAAGTGATTTCGCTGTCCACGAAAAGCGGTACAGGGGCATTTTGAATTTTGGGCTTCTTGATGTTGATGTGCACGAACTAGTACCAAAAGACAAAGAGATAAAGTTTTCCGGAACAACGTCAGATATGAGTGTCTATGATGTTGGTTTACCGCTGGCAAGTGGAAAATGCAAGTACAAAGTAGGCGAAAAAGTAACCTTTGCTCCATCATATATGGCCATTGCACGTTTAATGAGTTCAAAATTTATAGACAAACGGCTAAACTAATTGAGGCAACAAGTCGAGTACCATGTCTAAATTTTCGCTGTGGTACTCGAATCTGCCTATTTCCCGAAACCCGAACTTTTTATAAAGGGCAATGGCCGCCGGGTTATGCGCCTGAACGCCGCCCCAAAGAATAATCCTTTCAATCCTCATTAATTGTAAATCTGACGCAACAAATTTGAACAACTGACTGCCCAAGCCCTTGCCTTGCCAGGCATCGGCAACAGAAGGGGCTAAAGTGCAGTCGGTTTCATGGTTAGGGTAAAACCCGTGCCCAATAAGTCTGGGGGCATCATGGTCAAGATAGCCCATTTTTACTATGGTATAGCCAATAATCTCGCCACTAGGTTCATTAACCGCAATGTACCCTTTGTAAGCTGCATGATCGGATAAAATGCGGACAATATCGTTTATTTCGAATCCATGAGGGCCAAAGCGGCTTTTCGAGATTACGCTTAATTCGTTTAAGTAGGAGTGGAGTGCTTCAAAGTCCTTGTTGGCCAACTTCCTGAACAATGCCATAGTTTAAACGCCAAATGAAATCCCGATTCCTTTGGCAGCCTTAACCAGGTAATTGCTCTCATCGACAGTGTTATATTTTGCTATCGCATCTGTCAATGGAACCGCAATGATGTCGGGGTGGTGATATGCCACCATGTGTCCAAACTTACCTTCCAACACCATTTCAAAGGCTTTTACACCGTATTGGGTTGCCAAAACACGGTCGTAGGCAATGGGAACACCTCCACGTTGAAGGTGACCCAGCACAGTCTCGCGTATGTCATGACGGCAACCGGCAGCAATTAACTGTTGCCTCAAGGCCATGGCAACACCGCCATAGCGGGCATTTTTGAAACCGCTGACTTCATTTTCCAATATACTCAACTGGCCATCCCTGGGTTTGGCACCTTCAGCAATAACAATGATGGCAAATCCACGGTCGCGTTTAAAACGGTTGTTTACTTTTTCGGTTACAATATTTATATCATACGGAAACTCGGGAATTAAGCATAAATCTGCCCCTCCACCAACGGCAGCATTCAGTGCAATCCAACCGGCATCGCGGCCCATTACTTCAACAATTAGAACCCGGTTGTGGCTGGCAGCGGTAGTCACTAATTTATCAACGGCCTCGGTGGCAACCTGTACAGCTGTCTGGAAACCAAATGTTGCATCGGTGGCCGAAAGGTCGTTATCAATAGTTTTAGGAACGCCAATAATGTTTAGCCCCTTTTCGAACAGCGCCTGTGAAATGCGTTGGGAACCATCGCCGCCAATATTTATAACTGCCTCTACGCCAAGGAACTGTAGTTTTCTTATAAGTTCGTCACTGCGGTCAACGGTGGATGTTGTTCCATCATTGTTTTTAATGGGCCAGGCAAATGGGCCCCCTTTGTTTGTGGTTTCTATAATTGTCCCGCCCATGTAGTGAATGCCGGCAACGCTGCGTTCATCAAGGATTTTTATTTCTGTTGGTTCCCACAATACCCCGTTAAAGGCTTGTATCGATCCAATGATTTCCCAATCGCGTTCCCGAGCAGCACGTTTCACAATAGCCCGTATTACTGCATTTAATCCCGGGCAATCGCCCCCTCCGGTTAAAACCAATGCTCTTTTCATAGTGTTCAGTTTCTTATAAAATATATGTTGTGACGTATTTGATTTTATGACCTGATCAAACACACAAATCTACAAAAAAGCTAAATAGTAAGCACAGTGTTATATGATTTTTATCAATTTATTAATAACATTTTACCAAGGCTTGGTTTCGAAGCACTCATTTTTTTTCCTCAAATAAGAATAAATCAAAAATATTGCACTAAATTTGTAGAAACGTGGTGTTTTTCAATAATAACCTTGGTTTATTATGCAATACAAAACTTTTCTCGCAATACTGGCCGCCGTTCTTTTCCTCGCAGCCTGTGATTCCCCAAGCTCCAGATTACGTAAGTATTTTATCGGCAATGAGTGGTATATTTCTGGCGAACTCTTTCTTCGAAACGATTCCTCCGTGTCAGCCAAATACTATGATTTTGAGAAAGAAGCGCTGGTTGGTGACACAACTTTTCCCATAATTTTCAATGATTCTATGATTATTTACAGTTTGGTTAGGGAGAAAGGTGTTTACAACAATGGTCGGACTTTCGTGGTTACAGGAGATACAATCATTACTGATACCGCTGTGTATGATTTCATTTATATCAATAACGAGCCAAAACTTCTGCTCTATTTACCGAGTTATCCTAAAATTTGCATCTCGAAAAAGAAAATTAAACCAAAACCAACCCATAATTTTCAGCGTGAAAAATTCGAGATAAATGGCTATTCTATTGGGGATTTTATTGATCGCGATTTGTTGAAAACCAGAGGTATATATAATTATGACACTTACACCATCGAGGATTGTGAACTAAAAGATAATAAAGACATTAAGATAAAAATTATAGGCTACAATCAAATCTATTCCATCGAAAGGCACAATATTCCGGACTATCGCATTCACGATGCCATTAAGGTAGTCAATAGCAAATTGGGAGTTCAGGCCGAATATGTGCCTATGCGGCGTTGGCGTGAAAACTCGGATTACGAGTACGAATTTTATCGGTGGAGTGCAAAGGGAGTGCGCATTAAACTGGAGCGCACCCGTTACATTGGACGCGAGTTGTACAGAAACCTGCTCGATACGGACAAGTGGTCACTTCACTACGATGACGATGTGCAACGCACAATTCTTATTGAACAGTATAGAAATAGCAAACCCCAAAGTACAATTATTAACTAGTGATTTTTGTCATTGAATTTTGATATCACGGATTGCTATTTTTGTTCGACTATGAAAACTTTAAACCCAAAGCATATTTCAACACTATACCACAATAATGGTAAAGGCCTTTATTCTTGCTGGCTTTGCTGATTTTCTTCATTTATGTTTCTGATAAACAGATGTTTTCATGGTTTTATAGGTTTTTAACCTTTTAATATTGAAAGTTAAATGCAAGGAATAGTTTTCGATTATAAGCACTTTTCAACAAACGATGGGCCTGGAATTCGCCTGACAGTTTTCCTCAAAGGATGTCCGTTGCGATGTACTTGGTGCCATAACCCCGAGGGGATTTCTCACCACATGGAAACATGCAGGAAGGTTGATTTGCTTGATGGTCAGCAGTTTGAAAGATTGGAGGAAATTGGCCACGAGGTGTCTGTTGATGGAGTAATGAAAGTTATTGAGGCCGACCGTGTTTTTTTTGAAAAATCGGGTGGGGGAGTAACTTTTAGTGGAGGTGAACCCCTGATGCAACCCCAGTTTTTGCTGGCCCTTTTAAAGGAGTGTAAAAAGCGGGGGATTCACACGGCAGTGGATACTTCTGGTTTTGCTAAACTGACTGATTTTAAGGAGATTATTCCTTATACTGACCTATTCCTGTTCGACCTGAAAATCATTGACTCCGATCTGCATAAATTCCATACGGGTGTCGATAACCTACTCATCCATCAAAACCTATATTACGCATCTGTTTCTGAGGTACCAGTCAGAATAAGGGTTCCGCTAATTCCGGGAATAACTGACACTGTCCTGAATATCATGTCCATTCGCGATGTTGTTTCGGGAATGAAAAATGTTCTTGGCATTGATGTCCTTCCGTATCATCCAAATGCAACAACGAAATATCATAGGATGAACATCCCTTACCATATGACTGAAGAAAAGTTATATTCTATCGAGAAGTCGAAACACAGAGCTGAAGTTTTTAGGTCAACTTTTTCTGATGTTACGATAGGTGGGTAGCCCCGTTTCCTACTTGTGAACCCGGACAATCGTTCGGCTGCTTGATTTTTTTCGTTGCAAGACTTTTTTTCGTACACTTTTATTGACAAAAATGACACCACGCATACAAAGACTGAGGCAAAACAGCCTTAACGCTCCTTATTCACTTTCCGATGAGAGGGCATTACTAATAACCGATTTTTATAAATCCATAGAACGACAGAATATTTGTGTTCCGGTTGCCAGAGCTATGGCATTCAAGTACTTATTAGAAAATAAAAAGCTTCATGTAGGAGTTGATGAGCTGATTGTTGGGGAAAGAGGGCCCGAGCCCAAAGCCACACCAACCTATCCTGAAGTTTCGCTGCATTCGCAGCAGGATATTGAGATATTACACAATAGGCCCAAAGTGTCGTTCTCTTCAACGGCAGAGGTGCGGCAAAACTATAATTCTATAATTGCCCCATTTTGGGATGGAAAAACTATGCGCGATCGCATTTTCAAGGCCATGAAACCGGAATGGGTGGCTGCTTATGAAGCCGGAGTATTTACTGAGTTTCAGGAACAAAGGGCTCCGGGGCACACGGTTGCCGGGAAGAAAATCTGGACAACGGGCATGCTGGAAATAAAAAAGCAAATAGCCCGGGCCCGTGAAGTTCTGGCCATTAAAGAATTGACAAATAAACAAGAGCGTCTTGACGAGCTACAAGCCATGGATATAGCTGCTGATGCTATCATCATTTACGCCAAACGCTATGCGGACGCACTACAAGTTGCAAGCCAAGCTGAAAAAGACGCGCAAAGAAGCAAAGAGTTAGAGAAAATGGCACAGATTTGCCGCCAGGTTCCGGCCCATGCCCCGCGAAACCTGCACGAAGCCCTTCAGCATTACTGGTTTATCCATATTGGAGTAATTTCGGAATTAAACCCATGGGACTCTTTTTGCCCCGGAAGGCTCGATCAGCACCTGTTGCCATTTTGGCGGCGCGATATTGAATCGGGGATGCATTCGATTGACTCAGCAAAAGAGCTTATCGAGGCATTTTGGGTGAAATTCAACAATCATCCCAGCCCACCAAAGATTGGAGTAACCGCAAAGGAAAGCAATACCTATACTGATTTTTCGCTCATTAACCTGGGTGGTTTGACCGAAGAAGGAAGGGATGCTGTCAACGATTTGACGTTTGTGTTGTTGGACGTTATTGAGGAAATGCGGATTCTGCAACCCAGTTCCATGGTACAGATTAGCGAGAAAAATCCCGATAATTTTATCCATAGGGCTTTAAAAATCGCTAAAACAGGTTTTGGACAGCCTTCTTTCTTCAATACCGATGCCATTATCCAACAACTGGTTCGACAGGGCAAAAGCCTGACAGATGCCCGTAATGGCGGGTGCAGTGGCTGTGTGGAAACTGGAGCTTTTGGCACGGAAAGATACATTCTTACCGGATATTTTAATCTGAATAAAGTGTTGGAATTGACCCTGTTTAACGGGAATGATCCACTTACAGGCAAGCAAGTCGGGATACAAACCGGCGATCCACGACTCTTTCAAACATTCGATGAACTGTATTATGCTTTTGAACAGCAATTACGACACTTCATTGATATAAAAATTGAAGGCAATAACGCTATTGAAAAACTTTGGGCTGAATATATGCCAGCTCCATTTCTTTCCCTTATTATTGATGACTGTATAGCAAATGCTACTGATTATAATGCAGCAGGAGCACGATACAACACAAGTTACATCCAGGGTGTGGGATTGGGAAGCATTACCGACAGTTTAACTTCCATCCACAAGCATGTTTTTGATGATAAAACCCTTTCGATGGAGGTATTATTGGACGCCTTGTTCTCTAATTACGTCGGATTCGAAAAACTACGACATACCTTTGTTTATGAGACCCCGAAGTGGGGAAACAACAATACATATTCCGATCAACATGCCATAATGGTATTTAACTCGTTTTTTAATGTCGTTGATAACCGGGAAACAGAACTTGGTGGCCGATTTCGAATAAATTTGCTACCAACTACGAGCCATGTTTATTTTGGTAGTAAAATTGGTGCAATGCCCGATGGCCGAAAAGCCAAAATGCCTCTTTCTGAAGGGATAAGCCCGGTGCAGGGAGCCGACACAAAAGGCCCTGGGAATGTTATTCTTTCGGCTGCAAAAATAAATCACATCCTGACAGGAGGAACCTTGCTCAATCAGAAATTTAATCCCGCATTTTTTCAGGACCAACGAAGTCTTGAAAACCTAACAGCCCTTATCCGAGCCTATTTTTCCATGAATGGCCATCATATGCAGTTTAATGTTGTATCGGCTGAAACCCTGCGCAAAGCAAAGATCAACCCTGAAAATCACCGCGACCTCATTGTCCGGGTAGCCGGATATTCCGATTATTTTAATGATCTTACACCAGAACTTCAGGATGAGATTATTTTGAGAACCGAGCACGAAAAAGCAAACTAGAGAAAAGTAGTAATATTGTTTTATTTAAATCAATGGCAATGAAAATACTTGTATATTTCGTTCTTTTGTTCGTTTTGGTGCAAGTTGCCGATGCAGAAAAACCAAAGGCTCCCGGAATCGCGTTTCTTTCCCAACTAAAAGGGGTTGATTCTGTTGCCCTATTTCGTCAAACGGATTACGGCACCGTTGTTTATGAATTATGGTTCAGGCAGAAAATCAATCACCGTGATCCCGAAAGTGGATATTTTCCCCAGCGTGTTTTATTCGAACATAGGGATTTTAATGCACCGGTCGTGGTGGTACTCGAAGGGTACTCTATTTTCAGTGCCCGCTTGAGTGAGCCTGCTAAATTGTTAAATGCTAATCAGTTGACAATTGAGCACCGTTTCTTTGCCCATTCACGACCCATGGATTCTATACCTTGGTCGAACCTTACTATTTTGAATGCGGCAACCGATCAACATGCTATCATCGAAGTATTTAAGCCGTTATACAAGGGAAAATGGGTTTCAACCGGAATTAGCAAGGGAGGGCAGGCAACAATTTTTCACCGTTACTTTTTTCCCAACGATGTCGATGTTAGCATACCTTACGTTGCACCGTTAAACTATTCGGATAAAGACGAACGCGTATTTCTTTTTCTTGATACCGTTGGCACACCCGAATGTCGGCAAAGAATATATCAATTTCAGATTGAGCTATTTAAGCGTAAGCATAGATTATTGGACATGTTTCAGTCTGAAATGAAAAGCAGAAACTGGACATTTGCCATGGGTATTGACAGTGCTTTTGATTTATCGGTTTTTGAATTTAGCTTTGCATGGTGGCAGTGGGGGACGGGTCATTGTAATGAAATACCTGATTCTGTTGAGTCAGACAGTGTACTATTCGCTTATTTTTCGAAAAGTGGTGCTGCTGAGTTTTTCACGACAAAGGGAATTGAAGAAAACCGCCCTTTCTTTTACCAGGCTTTGACAGAAATTGGTATGTATGGTTATAAAACCGAACTGTTTACGGAGTACACTTCTTTACGGGGTTCGGTTGGTTTCGAATTTACACTACCGGCAGGTTATTCTAACGTTACTTTCAATCCATTGTTTATGAGGCAAATTGATGAATGGGTTAAAACTCAGGCACCGCAAATGCTGTTTATTTATGGAGGATCTGATGCTTGGTCAGCAACTGCTGCCCAGCCGGGACAACAAACGGGGAGTAAACGGTTTTTTAATCCTGGTGGAAATCATGCAAGTCGCATAAAGAATTTCCCGGAACCAATGCAAGAGTCAATCCTTATGACATTAGAGCAATGGTTAGACGTGAAAATAGCCCCACAATACAAGACAGTGGGGGTGAATCAATGAGCATCAAGGGCGACCCTGAAACCTAAGGTGAAACTTCTTGCATCGGGGTTGGCTGAACTACGGAAAACCAAACGGCAACTTTCATTGAACGAATCACAAGCCCCGCCTCGTGTAACGCGTTCAATTCCTATATCTTCCCGTTTGGCCATGGGCACGTTCCGGTATTCGTAAAACCCATACCTGTCCTCGCACCATTCCCACACATTTCCTGTCATGTCAAATAGTCCCAGTTCGTTTGGAAGTTTGGTTCCCACCGGATTCGTTTTTTGATTGCTATTGTCGGCATACCATGCCACTTCATCCAAATTTTCGCTACCAGCAAATCTATATCCTTTCGAACTTAGACCTCCTTTAGCCGCATATTCCCATTCTGCCTCAGTTGGCAATCGGAACTGTTTACCGCAGAGTTCATTCAGCTTACGCAGGAAAAGCTGGATGTCATGCCAACTCACGTCAACAATGGGGCAAAGGCCGCACCCGTCAAACCTGTCGGGAAGGCTTCCCATTACCTTTTTCCATTGATCCTGCGTGATCTCAAATTTGCCAATATAGAATGAGGCAATGATTTGTTCATGAGCGGGAAGCTCATTTCTTTTGCATGCATTGTCTTTTTCGGGAAGGCATCCCATCATGAATCCGCCACCTTGAACATGAACCATTTCCAAATCTATGGCTGATTCAGTAACAATAAATCGGGTTCCTGACTCGGGATTTGAAGTGTTTTGACCCGCCAGGGTTACATGAATGGAAATAACGAACAGAACAAAAAAGATGTTTTTCATATGTTTATAATTTTTCAGTTTAAGGTCATATGGAACTTACCACGATT
>JBBISE010000130.1:0-10543 GCA_037441445.1 Salinivirgaceae bacterium | reverse complement strand
AATTATTGGCTATGGAAATATGAATTTTTGGGTGACCCAACGCACAAAACAGGTGCAAATTTATATCAATAATATATATTTTGCATTATATCATTTTGACCCTGCAACGATCTCGTGCGGGAAATAGTACCACAACGTAGTTCAACATTAAAAACGGATTTTATTGTTGAATTTATTCAGGTATCAGGAAATGGCTGCAGAATGATTCAATTAGACGGCATTTGTTTACTGCCGTCGTTAGGGGCACTTTATGCTACTTCGTAACTAATACCGGCAACTTTATCCACTTTCATAGAGGCTTGCAACATCTCAATGCCAACCATATTTCCTTCTGAATCAAAATCAATGATTATTCCGGGTGTCTCTTCTTTAGATTCGGCAACGGGTTTGTCAGAAAAATGGATGTACATTACATCTGCCTCTTTGTCATATTTTATCTTCATATTTATCGGTCTTTGAAGTTTTGTATGCGGTAATTACTAATGGTGGAATTTTTTCCATGTTTACGAAAACCCTGTATAGAAAGTTTTTGTGTTGGTCAGGAAAATATTTATTGAAAACCATTATGCCTTTATCTTGTTCAGTCACAAAATCAGGTTTTGATACTATTTCGGTTATTGTTTCTGGATTAATTCCCCTTCTTGCAATCTGTTCTTTTGCGTGCACTGATAATACAAAGGTCATGATAATTAATTTTAGCAAAGATAGGGAAAAAGAGATTTTTGATGGTGATGTTCCGCGCGTAAATTGGATAAAAACACGTTTATATAATCCGTCTCTAAACATTTCGTCCTATTTTTAGCGGTTTTTCCTGCCTTCAATTCCAAAACCGGAACTGTTTGTTGCCAAAGGAAACGCTACGGGAATGTTGTCATGGTATGGGCATGGTGCTTTTTTTGTGAACCTTCGCTATCCCACACCATCGGCGCTACTCCGAGTGACACCGATGGTAATCAACGTTTTTGCCTATTTTCATTTATTGCCTGTGGGCTATTGATGTTGGATCCATTCAGAATTCAGGGAATGGCGGTTGTAGAGGCGCAAAATGTTGCGTCTCCACACTCAATACAACAACCACAGCGTGGTTGAACACGATTAGCCACGGGTGCAACCCGATGTAACGGAATCGCGTGTAGGAAATAGAACCACAACGTGGTTCAACATTAAAACGGTATTTTATTGTTGTTGAACCCCTTCAGGGTTCATTATCAACGCCAAGCGTTCTATACCCCACATTGCATGTGTGGCTATTAATGTTGAATCCCTCCAGGATTCCGGAAATGGCGTTGGTAGAAACGCAAAATGTTGCGTCTCTAAACATTCCATCACATTTTCAACGATTTTCTCGGCCTTCATTTCCAAAACCTGAACTGTCGGTTGTCGAAAATCACCTGTCAGATTATGAATAAAAAAAAGCCTTCAAATCGATTGATTTAAAGGCTTTAATATGTTTTTTTTCGCTGGTCGGGGTAGGGCGACTCGAACGCCCGACCTCTACGTCCCGAACGTAGCACGCTACCAACTGCGCTATACCCCGTTTTTTGTGGTTGCAAATGTAATAATAATTTGAATAGTGTAAATCAAAAAGAATATTTATTTCGTTCGTGGCGGCTTTCAAATATACGTTTGTAATGTAATTTGCAGTATTTTAGTGCTTTAGCATTTTTTAGTTGATAAACTCTTTTTGTTGAAAACTTAACGGCTGTTTTCAGGGTTTCGGATTGCATTTTTCCATAATTTTGTTCGAATTGAAAAGGGCTGACAATAGCCACAAATACAAACTCTAAATCCTTCAAAATGAGAAAACCAATCTATATTTTTATGGCAGCAATTATGCTGGGTTCTCTGGGGTGCCAAAAGGGCACGGACAACTCGAACCCGTTTTTTACCGAATACAAAACTCCGTTCGGAATTCCACCTTTCGAGCAAATAAAAGAAGAACACTATATTCCCGCCTACGAAAAGGGAATGAAAGAGCAAACCAAAGAAATTGAGGCCATTGTAAATTTATCCGAAGCTCCAACTTTTGAAAATACCATTGTTGCCCTGAACTATTCGGGCGAGTTGCTACAAAAAGTGGGGAATGTATTCGACAATTTGCTGGGTGCTAACAACAACGATAAAATGCAAGAGATTGCTCGTCAAATTTATCCAAAATTGACCTCTCACCGCGACAACATTTCGCTCAATCCCAAATTGTTTCAGCGTATAAAGGCCATATATAACGACCGCGCAAACCATCAATATACCGATGAGCAACTTCGGGTAATTGAAAAATATTACCTCGATTTCGTCCGTAATGGTGCCGACCTCAATGAGGCCGATCAGGCAAAACTCCGCGAACTAAACAACCAGCTTTCAACCCTTCAGTTGCAATTCAATGAACGCATATTGGCCGAAACAAATGACAATTTCCGGTTGGTCATCGAGAAACAGGAAGATTTAGCTGGTTTGCCCCAGTTTGTCATTGATGGCGCAGCAGAAACTGCCAAAGAGTTAAAACTCGACGGAAAGTGGGTATTTACCCTCCAAAAACCATCATGGATACCTTTCCTGCAGTATTCTGAAAGACGTGATTTGCGTGAAAAACTTTACCGTGGTTGGTTTATGCGCGGTGATAACGACAATGAATTCGACACAAAAGAAATAATAACCCAGATTGCAACCTTGCAAACCCAACGTGCTAAACTGCTTGGATTTGAAACATTTGCACAGTACGCACTGGATGTAAACATGGCTAAAAA
The DNA here is from genome assembly GCA_037441445.1 of Salinivirgaceae bacterium. Classification (GTDB taxonomy): domain Bacteria; phylum Bacteroidota; class Bacteroidia; order Bacteroidales; family Salinivirgaceae; genus JAAYQU01. The sequence continues at coordinate 7,799 of JBBISE010000130.1, read as the reverse complement.
CCCGGATAATGCCCGCAATTTTCTACTGAAAATCTGGAAACCGGCATTGGAAAAAGCAAAACAAGAAGTAAAAGAGTTGCAGGCCATTGCCGACAAAGGAACAGAAAAATTCAACATTGAATCGTGGGATTGGTGGTATCTTTCCGAAAAAGTGAGAAAAGAAAAGTACGATTTAGACGAGGCCGAATTAAAGCCGTACCTTGAACTGGGCAATGTCCGCGATGGCATGTTCTGGGTTGCCAATCAACTCTATGGGATTTCGTTTAAACACATCGAAAATGCCCCAAAATACAACACCGACAACGATATTTATGAAGTTGTTGAAGCCGATGGTTCTCACCTGGGCGTACTGTATCTCGACTATCATCCCAGAAGCAGCAAAGGCGGCGGTGCATGGTGCACGTCATTCCGCAATGCCGGATATGACACTAACGGCAAGAAAATTCAGCCCATTGCCTCAATTGTTTGTAATTTTACAAAACCTACGGCAGAAACCCCTTCACTGTTGACTTGGGAAGAAACAGAAACGTTGTTTCACGAGTTTGGTCATGCCCTACATGTATTGTTTAGCGATGGCCGCTACAAGCGCACCTCTGGCGATGTACCCCTTGACTTTGTTGAATTACCTTCACAAATTATGGAAAACTGGTGCAGCGAACCCCTTGTTTTGAAACAATACGCCAAGCACTATAAAACTGGCGAGCCTATTTCCGACGAACTCATAACAAAATTAGTAAACAGCGGACATTTCAACCAGGGTTTTGGTACGGTTGAATACGTGGCAGCCGCTTTGCTCGATATCGAATGGTATTCGCAAACCATTGACAGTCCGGTGAAAGATGCCCGCGCATTCGAAACACAGGAAATGGAAAAACTGGGTCTGATTAAAGAAATTATTCCCCGTTACCGTTCAACCTATTTTTCACACATCTTTGGTGGTGGATATTCGGCCGGATACTATGTTTATTTGTGGGCTGCAATCCTCGATACCGATGCCTTTGACGCCTTCAAACAATCGGGCGATTTGTTCAACAAAGATTTGGCAGCAAAATTCCGCAAGCATTGCCTTTCCGAGGTTGGAACCTACGAAGCCATGGAACAGTACAAAAAATTCCGTGGTCAGGAACCATCCGAAATCCCGTTGTTGAAAAAGCGTGGATTGAATTAACCTATTCTAATACCTATGGAAAACAATAATTTAAATATCTGCCCCGGTTTAAACGGGGCAGCTGCTTTAATCTTCGCCGATAACCAAAAAAAAGGGTTTTGGGAAACACCCCGTGAAACCGGTACGCTATTAATGCTAATGGTAAGCGAGCTGGCCGAAGCCCTCGAAGCCGACAGACATGGCCGAAAAGCCAATATTCCACAATTCGATGAAAACCTCGACAAGGAAGGATTTGTCACCGCGTTTAAAGTTAACATCAAAGATACATTCGAAGACGAACTCGCCGATGCCATGATTCGAATTCTTGATTATTGCGGACGTCATGATATTGATATTGAATGGCATATAACCAAGAAACTGGAATATAACCGCACACGGGAAAGGAAGCATGGTAAGGGATATTAGAAAAGCCGACGAAGGATTAATTTGAAGATGAACAAATTAATAATTGAAAGGATGTTTTTGTACAGACGTAGCACGCTACGTCTCCAAAATCCACAAAAACAATATTTCGTACAGACGTAGCACGCTACGTATCCATAATGCAGAAAACAATATTTCGTGCAGACGTTGCATGCAACGTCTCTGCCATTAAATCAATTCACCTATGCTAAAAATCCTCCACACATCCGACTGGCACATAGGAAAGAAAATCTACGGCGTTGATCTTGCGCCCGACCACCGTTTGTTTTTTCAGTGGCTGATAGAAACCATTGTCAATCAAGAAATTGATGCCTTGTTGATTTCCGGTGATATTTTCGATCTTTCAAACCCTTCCGTTGAATCACGAACCCTCTATTATGATGTTTTGGTTAAACTACGAAATGTGGGCTGTCAGGTAATTATAACGGGTGGAAACCACGACTCGGCTATGGTTCTGGATGCGCCACGTGAACTGTTAAAAGCTTTGAATATCAGTGTAGTGGGAGGGATGCCCCAAAATCAGGAAGACACAGTCATTCCTCTGAAAAACAGAAGCGGAGAAGTGGAAGCTTTAGTCGTGGCCATTCCTTTTCTGCGGGAAGCCGATTTGCAACTGCAATTATCAACAGACACCTATGAATCAAGAATAGAAGCCATGAGAGCTTCCGTTTTGAAAACATATAACGGATTATCAATCAAAGCCGAATCGCGTTTTCCTTCCATTCCGAAAGTAGCCATGGGACACTTCTTTGGAATCGGCGCTTCAATATCCGAAAGCGAACGCGAGTTGATAATTGGAAATTTAAACATGCTCGAGGTGGACAAAATTACCGAAGGCTTTCACTACCTGGCGCTAGGACACATTCACCGTCCACAGAAACTGAAATCCAAAGTGCCGGCATTGTATTCCGGATCGCCCATACCACTTTCTTTTAGTGAGCATTCGGACACTAAAACTATTGTGTTACTAAATATAAATATACATAAAATAACTGATATCGAATCGATTATTATTCCTGTAAATCGAAAGTTAATTCGGGTTAAAGGCACTTTTGACGAAGTATCTTCGATTCTTGAGAATTGGAATAACACTTCATCGGGGTTGCAATCGCTCATGGAGTTGGAATTTATTGAAAATGAACACAATTCACTTATAGTCAACCAGATTCAGGAACTGGTGGACAATTGGGAACATAGCGAAGCGAAAATTATTAAACACCGTGTAACTTTTGAAAACGGGAATGCGAATCAGTATTCCTGGACCGAGGAAAATGTTGATATTCAGGAACTAAATCCCGGTGATGTGTTCCTTAATCTTATAGATGCGGTTGATTTACAGGCGAATCAACGCCAATTGGTCGATGAGGCCTTCCGCGAGTTGCTGGCTGAGGTGCGCGACTTAGAGGAAATAGGTTAATGCATTGGGCATGAATGTGTATAAAATAAGGCTGTTTTCCAACCCCGAAAGGGTTTAATGAAAAGAACCCAGGATAGTAATCCTGGGCAAAATATAACCACATAGATAATTGGAGCCCAGGAGGGGCTAAAAGTTAAGATAGTTAATATAAAGAATATATAAAAACATGAAGATCAATAAACTCCGAATAAAAAATATCAATTCGCTAAAAAACGAGCATTTCATTGATTTTACAGTTCCCCCCTTATCGAACAGTGGATTGTTTGCCATTACCGGCCCTACGGGCAGCGGAAAAACAACCATTTTGGATGCCATTTGTCTATCCCTTTTTAACCGGATTCCCCGGATTAATGCGGCCATTTCCAGAAACATAATTGAGGAAACAGGCATTGTTTTGACCAAGAATGCGAAAGAGGCTTTTTCCGAAGTTGAATTCTCTTGTTCACAAGGTGTTTACACTACAAGGTGGGAAATAACAACCAACCGCAATGGAAACCTTCGCGACTATGAAATGCGCCTGTTCGATCAAAATGGAAACGTTATTGAAGAAAAGAAAACAATTGTCCCTGCCCGCGTTGAGCATCTTATTGGCCTTAATTTCGAACAGTTTACCCGTTCTATTATGCTTCCGCAGGGCGATTTTGCCCAATTCCTGAAGTCGGGGAAGCACGACCGAGGAAAGCTCCTGGAAAAGATTACCGGTAGTTTCATTTACAGACAGTTGGGTCAAAAGGCCTATCAAAAAAGCCAGGAAGTAAAAAATGCCATTGAAAATAGCAAAAGGAGGATTGACGAACTTGAATTGCAGAAAATGGACGATGATGATTTTATTGATCTAAATGCAAAATGTGATTTGATTGAGAAAGAACAGTTTGAATTGCAGGAACAACTCACCAAAACTAAAAAACAGCTTGAAATAAAACACGCTGTTCAGCAACTATCCTTGGAAATTGATGCTGCTAAAAAATGGCACAATGAAACATCCCAGGCACTATATTCATTTAACGAAACATCGGGTGTTAAACTCGATAAACATCAGCAATTAAGTCCATATTTTTCGACAATAAATACAATACAACAGCTTCAAAAGCAAATAGAAAACAATACATTAAAATGCTCAACCCTCGAAACACAACAACTCGAAAATCTGGATAAGTTAACCAAGATATCGGAAAAGATTAGTAATTTTACATCTAAACTTGAAATATTATCAGGTAACAGGTTGACTGATTTGGATTTATATGAAAAGCATGTTAAAGGTTTATTGGCAATACGACAGCAAAAGGAATTCGAATACAGAACAGGATATGAGCCACTTGCGCGATTTGCCAAGGAGATGTCCATTGAAATTTCCATGAAAGAGGAACCTCAGAAAATAGCAGAAAAGATTTCGCTGCGAAAACAATCTACGCTTTATTTATTAGCAGAATTGGAACAAAAATATCCTCAAATAGGCCAAGAAGCCAATACTTCATATATAGAAATCCTCAATTCGCATTCCAATCAGATTAATGAATGGGACAAAGCGGATGCATTACTTAAAGAGCATGTTGCACTTCTCGACGGCATCGAGAAAAAGCAGGAAGAATTAGCTCAGGACCTGATTTTTGCAAAGTCCAATATTGTAGCTTTTACCACTCTTTATGAAGAAACAAAAGTGAAATTCGAGTTAAAATCGAAAGATTTGGTTATTAGTAAGTTACAGGCTAAACTTGAAGACGTTCGTCAACAACTTGAAATCGGAGAGCCCTGTCCTGTTTGTGGTTCCACTGATCATCCCTGGGCAGGAAAAACCATAAAAGAGCCCTCAACCCTCGAAATGGAAGTGGCTACATCAGAAAAGGCAAAAGTTAGCGCCAAAACAAAACTCGATTCAGAAAATACAAGGCTAATATTTTTAGAAAAGCAAATAAGTAGTATTAATTCTGAATTGAGTGAGGTGCAAACCAAAATTGATAATATTACACAGAAAATAAACCAATTAATATCCTGTTTACCTGATAATCTTAAAAATTTTCCACCTGTCAGGGCTGCCGAAATGATAAAGAAACAAAGCATTGATTATCAGAAATATATATCGCTCCGTTCCGATCTTGAGAAGATTGAAAGCATAAAATCCCAAATTTCACAACTTATTTTACTTTTTGTCGAAGGAAAAGAAATTCGCGAGCAAATTGTAAAAATATACCAAGGAAATTCAATAGAGACTGAATGTCAGGAATTAAGGGAGTGTTATATCCAAATTGAAAGCGAGAAAAAACGCATCAGCGACAACATTATTGAACTTAAACAGGAATTTACCCAAACCTCACAAAACCTTCAAAAAATTATTCATGACCTAATGCCATCGATAAATACGCTAGGATATGAAAGTGTTGAGAATGCAATGAAAAACATATTGCCTCACGATGATTTTACTTCACTGATAAACAAACGGCAAGCAATTGAGCAAAACCTGACGGCAGCCAAATCTAAACTCGATACTTTAACTGAACAATGGCAACAGATTAAAAAACTAGATATTGATGTCGATGAAAAAGAGTTGGCTGATAGGGTTGAATCCGATAGCCATAAGCTTAAAACATTAGTTGTAAACCGCGATACTATAAAAGAACAGCTTAGTAATCAGACCAACATACGAAAAGAATTGGAACGGTTTGTAAATGAATTGAACGTGATACGGAATAGAGGTGAAAAGTGGATTCTTCTGAATGAAATATTGGGTGATGCGACGGGGAATAAATTCAACAACTTTGCTCAATCATTGACATTAAAGCATTTGATAAACAGGGCAAACCGGCGTTTAATTGAACTAAATCCACGCTATAGACTGGCAATAACCGAAAAATCCGATGATGATGCCATTTTGGTTGTGGATATGGATATGGGAAACCAAACCCGCAGCGTAAAGACTTTATCAGGCGGTGAAACATTTTTGGTAAGTCTGGCGTTAGCTTTAGGTCTGGCCGACATGGCATCGCGAAATATTACCATCGGAAGTTTGTTTATTGACGAAGGATTTGGTACCTTAGACCCCGAAACGCTCGACCAGGCTCTGGCAATGTTGGAATCGTTGCAAGCCAAGGGAAATAAGACCATTGGGATTATTTCGCACGTGGAAACATTGAAGGAGAGAATCAATGCACGCATCGATTTGGTTCCGGTAGTGGGTCATGGATACAGTAAAATAGTTATGATACCGTAAATTATTTAAATATGAGAAGTTTAGTGGAAATTCTGCAACAAAACAATAAAAGTTTTTCGCCTGTAATTCCTCAATTGAAGAGTTCATTGCGGCTCATGCACATTAACTTTGGAAATGATAATCCTGAATTGGAAACGGTTAATTATGACAATGTAGCTCAATTTGCTTTGTTCATAGACACTAAATTGAAGGAACACCACAAAATAATAGCCTATGGAGGATATCTTGAAGACAGGGAAATGTACCGCCGTTCCAAGATTTTTAAGGCTGGCACAGAGCAACGTTCTATTCATCTGGGTGTTGATTTGTGGGCTCCGGAAAACACCCCGGTTATGGCTCCATTAGATGCGGTTGTTCATAGTTTTGCCATTAACCCCGCGCATGGCGATTATGGCGGAACGGTTATTCTGCAGCACCAAATGAAGGGAATCACTTTTTATACTCTTTACGGGCACCTCTCGCATCAGTCAGTGTATGACAAGAGCAAAGGTCAAAAAATCCTTGCCGGCCAGAATTTTGCCTGGATTGGCGAACCCAACGAGAACGGGTATTGGCCACCACATCTTCATTTCCAATTAATTACGGATATGCTCACGTATGAAGGTGATTTTCCGGGTGTTTGTACCCCCGGCAATAGGGATTACTACGCTAAGCTATGTCCAGATCCTTCAGCTATTCTGGGTTTGCAATAGAGCCGTTTACTTTTGGAAATATTTACACAATAAATTGTAAATGAGTAACTTTGTGGTGTTGAATTGGAAAGTTATTCGGCATCACGAATCTCTTGTTTTAGTTTTTCAAGATCAATCCAACTGGTTGTTGGCCTGAAATCTTTTGGCACTTTAAAGGCCAAGACGGATTTGATTCTCTATGGGAAATCGGGGTGCGATGAAACTATTTCAAAGTCCAGATAAGCATCCCTGTTGTTTTCATCATTCAATCTTCTGAAAAACCCTGCTAAAACCCTTGGCTCTAGCTGCATAGCAAACATTAATTCACAGGAAAACAGGTCTGCTTCTTCCTCCTGATACCGGTTATAGCCTGTAGATAAAATTGTTTGGGATATTTCTCCAATATAACCATCGCCCAAGGCAAGGATCTGGACTCCCAAATCTTTTATAAGTCTGTTAATTACATGTCTTTTTTCCACGTGTCCTATTTCGTGGCAAATGACCGATAAAATCTCTTCTGATGTCTCACAAAATTCAATAAGCCCTTTAGTCACAATAATGTATCCACCAGGAAGGGCAAAAGCATTAACCATGCTGTTATCAACCACGGATATTTGGTAATAATAGTTTGGTTCTGCTTGTGATTTTCTTAACATTGATACCGTAGAATCAAACACCTCATGGATGTAAGGAGTTTCAATTTTTGTGAAACCATCAAGATTATGAATGAACTTGGCATAGCTTTCGCCCATTTGGGTTTCTGTTTCTATTGAAATCAATGTGGGATGTTCAGGCATTCTGATAAAAAAGGCAACGGCGATCAATATCAGACCGCCAATTACCAATATTATCAATAATTCTACTGGGGTATGCACATAAAACATATTAAAAAAGATAGTAAATTTGGGGATTATG
>JBBISE010000129.1:0-10628 GCA_037441445.1 Salinivirgaceae bacterium | reverse complement strand
ATTAGAAATTAATCTCCAAATTTAACTTTTTTCCTAATGCGGATTTTGGGATAAAAAAGGCTCGAACTTTGCGTTGAGCCTTTTATTGCAAATATGCTTATTCTTCTATTTCACACATTTTAAACGGGATTTTAATAATAGACTGGTAGTCTTCTCCGGCTTCCAGCATATCTTCGTCATCCTCCTCATAATACCAGTTAATAATAACCTCGTGTCCACTTTTGTAGATAGCTTCAAGCTTTTTGAAGACATCAAGGATACATTTTGATGAACTGGTATTGAAGTATTCCAGTTGAATTTCAACCGTTGTCAAAGCTGCAGGTCCGTTTAGATAGTTACCAAGCCAATCTATTAGTGGCTTATAAAATTCGATTGAATTCTCGGGAATCGAACGGCCTTTGATTTCGATAGCCCCCGAAGCAGCATCGAAATGCACGGTCGGGGTTTTTGGTGTCCCTTCAATTTTGATTGGTTCCATATATAAAACTCAGTTTTGATTAATATTTATCTGTAGTTTAAAAAATACCGTGTTGTTTTTGTAATTTTCAAATTGATATTGAAATTTCCCTTCTGCTTTACGGGCTATATCAATCATCCCAAGTCCACCCCCGCCTTTATCTGAAAATTCTTGATTTGTGAGAATTTGCTTGTAATAGTCTTTCAATTCTTCCTTGGAAAAACGATTGATGTCATCAATATGCCTTGCAATTTCGCTAATTTTTTCCTGATACACAAAATTTCCGGTAGTTATTGAGAAAAAATCGCTGCTTTTTGACAAAACAATGGCACACAAACGTATTTCACGGTTAATATCCCCGTTCATATGAACCGAAATGGCGTGATGAAACAAGTTTTGAATTGATTCTACGGCTACGTAATACACGCGTTTTTTAACTTTGTTTTCAGCATCGACAGAGTCAAGTCGTTTTTCTATAACTTCAAGTAATTCAGTAACCTGACTCGAAGACAACTCCCCCTGAAAGGAGAATAGAACTTCACCGTCAATACTTTCTGAAATTAATTTATCGAAATCCAAACTCATGTTACTGATAACTTCAAGCAAATATAAGAAAACTATTTTATTGAATCTGTATTTTCGATGAAATTGTTGATAGTTTTTTTCAATGTACATTCAGGGCATTAAGAAATTCGAGAGAAAACAATAACAAACTTCCATAATGCGAAGAGTATCCGAAAACCTTCACTAAATCAACCATATAGCACTGATAATCTGACAGGTATTATTAATTTAAACAAATTGAATTGAACCTATTCAGGTACTCTGTGATCTTGAAAAAAAAAACTATCTTTGGCCTTATTAAAACTAATGATAATGGGGATAAAGATAAAAGGAATTTCAAAGAACAACGAATGTACAGAGAAGACTGTCCTGCAACCTGGAATGAAAATTTTCTTTTCGGAGAAAGAGATGGTTTCTGATCCTGAATTCGACATGTATCCCAAAGTTTTACTGGCATGCGATGAACCATTCACAGGAAATGTCTTAGATCACTTATGGATTGGAGAGAAAAGGTGTATAGAAATTTGTGGCCACGATAAGCAAAGAAATATTTATACAGGACGTGCGGTTACACCGGTGACGCTGACATTGGAAGTAGGTTTTGAACATATTCGACGAATTTTCAGAGCAACCGTAATAACTCTAAGCGATAGAGCCAGCCGGGGAGAGTATGATGATATTTCGGGAAAATTGCTCAGGGATAAACTAATTAGCTATTTCAATCAAATTGGCTATCCAATATCCGTTGATTATGAGTTGATTGGCGACGATTCTAAGTTGTTTTCACGCCTGCTTGAGGATCAGTTTAATTCCAGTGTGGACTTTATATTTACGACCGGAGGAACAGGAATTGGACCAAGAGACATAACCGTGCCCATTGTAAAAAAAATGATTGATTTTGAGCTACCTGGAATCATGGACTTAATCCGTGTGAAATATGGGTTACAAAATCCGGCAGCGGTACTAAGTCGCTCTATCGCTGGAATAAAGGACAAAAAAATATTTTTTTGCTTCCCCGGTAGCGTCAAGGCTGTACGGGAATATTTTTCGGAGATTGAAAAAATTCTCCTCCATGCAGTTTTTATGCTCAATGGCATTGACAAACATTAATTAAACCCACAAATAAACTATCACGATGAAAACTACCTTAACATTGATTTTTGCCGCTATTATGGTCTCCTCGTGCCAGTTGCAAACGGGTTACCAACTAAAAGTGCAGGTAACCGATCTTGTGGAAGGCAAAGTGTACTTAATGAAAGAAATTGACAAAAAACCAACTGCCATTGATTCTGTTGATTTGGATAATGGAATCGCTACTTTTAAAGGACAGATTGATAACCCTGAATTGTTCTACGTTAAAATAAACCAACAAAGAACTCTACTAAGGTTATTTATGGAAAACGCTTCTATTGAGGTTACTATGGTATCCGATTCCGTTGATAAGGCAAAAGTGATTGGTTCAAAAACCCACGATATTTATAAACCATTTGCTGAAAAGATAGCAGAACTGGACGCAGAACAAAGATCCTTATATGCTGATTACCAAGCCCTAAAAGAAGCAGGAAATACCGATGAAATGAAAAAAATTGAAGATCAGGTATCAGAAATATATGAAAAGCAACAAGCATTTACAAAGTCATTTGTTGACGCCAACACTGAATCGGTTGTGGGGCTTTACATTATCCGTTGGTATTTAATTTATGAAATTGATTACCTGGGTCTTTCTGAAATGCTTTCAAAGGTTTCTCCCAATGTCAAAAAATCAACTATTTACAACGTTTTAAATGAAAGACTTGAATTGCTTGAGAAGACACAGATTGGAAAACCAGCAATCGACTTTTCTATGGAAGATGCTAACGGAAACCCCGTTGCACTAAGCAGTTTTAAAGGCAAGTATCTGTTGGTTGACTTTTGGGCATCGTGGTGTGGACCGTGTCGCAGGGCAAATCCATACGTTGTTGAGCTGTATAATAAATACAATAAACTAGGTTTTGAAATTTTAGGAGTCTCGTTGGACAACAACAAAGAAACATGGCTGGAAGCCATAAAAGCCGACAACCTTACCTGGGCTCATGTTTCGGATTTAAAAGGATGGCAAAATTTTGCCGGTCAACTTTACGGAGTAAATTCCATTCCCCACACGGTTTTAATTGACAACAACGGGATTATTATTGGAAACCGTTTGTCCCATGAAGATTTAGAATCGAAATTGAAAGAGATTTTCAAACAATAGTTGTATTAATCTTTTCGTCCCTGCATGGGTTATACCATGCAGGGATTTTTTCACATATTTATGGAAGGAAAACTCTATTTAATACCCATCCCCATCAGCGATGAACCTGTTATTGAGTCACGTACGAGCGACGTAACTCAATTGGTGCATCAAATCGGTTATTTTGTTGTTGAAAACATACGAACAGCGCGCCGTTTCATTAAGTCGGTGGACAAAAATATTGATGTTGACATTCTTACTTTTTTTGAAATTGGAGAACGATCGACAAATTTTGATTCAACCCATGTGATTGAATTGCTGAAATCAGGGAATGATGTAGGAGTGATGTCAGAAGCGGGCGCTCCGGGCATTGCCGATCCAGGCTCAGAAATGGTCATGGCGGCTCACAGGGAAAATATCACGGTTGTACCCTTAATTGGAGCATCCTCAATTATGTTGGCTTTAATGGGGAGTGGATTAAACGGTCAGCGATTTTCCTTTCTAGGATATTTGCCTATAAAACCACAAGACAGACAAAAAACACTAAAGCAAATTGAAAGAGAGTCTGCTCAATGGAATCAAACACAAATATTTATAGAAACACCATACCGAAACAAACAGATATTGGAAGACATTCTGAAGATATGCAATCCAACGACAATGGTAACCATTGCTATTGATCTTACAGGAAAAGAGCAACATCTGAAAACAAAAACAATTGAGGCTTGGAAACGCGAAAAATTGGAATTTCCGAAAAAGCCTGCTATATTTGCCCTATTAGCAACTAAATAACAGAAATTATGGCAACGGAACTAACGTATGATTTTGTAAAAAGCCTCCCCAAAGCAGAATTACACTGCCACTTAGACGGCTCGTTACGTGTTGAGACGATTATCGAATTCGCAAAACAATATGAAGTAAAACTTCCTGTTGATGGAAATGAAAAACTTGCCAAATACCTTCACGCCGGAGAAAACTGCAAATCGCTGGTTGACTATCTGAAGGCATTTGATGTAACCTGTTCCGTTTTACAGTGGGAAGACACCCTGGAAAGGGCCACGTTCGAATTGGCAGAAGACTGTGCCGAAGAAAATATCCGGTATCTGGAAATTCGTTTTTCACCCGTTTTACACCTCCAAAAAGGGTTAAAACTGACTCAGGTAGTGGATGCAATCCTGCGGGGAAAGGAGCGAGCAGAAAGAACCCTTGACATCAAAATTGGAATAATTATATGTGGTTTAAGGCATATGAGCCCGGAAGTATCGCTTACTCTGGCTGAACTGTGTGTAGCCTACAAGAACAGAGGTGTAGTTGGTTACGACCTTGCAGGCGATGAGTACAACCATCCGGCAAAAAACCATAAAGAGGCTTTCTACCTGATTATCAACAATAACATCAACACAACAGTACACGCCGGAGAAGCTTCGGGTCCGGACAGCATCCACCAGGCTTTGCACTGGGTAAGGGCAAACCGTATTGGACATGGAACCAGACTGCGCGAAAGCGGTGATTTGTTTAACTATGTAAACGACCACAGAGTTCCACTGGAGATGTGTATTACTTCGAACGTCCAGACCAAAGCCGTAGAATCATTCGGAAAGCACCCCCTGAAATTCTACTTCGACTGTGGATTGCGCGTAACCATTAATACCGATAACCGATTGGTATCCAACACAACCCTGACAGAGGAGTACATGATAGCGATTGATAAATTCGGATTTACTCCTGACGAACTCAAATATCTGATTATTAACGGATTTAAATCAGCCTTCTTACCAAACAACGAAAAGGTCAAAATCTTAAAACGGGTAACACAGGAATTGGAACAAAAAGGGTTGGCCATCAGGCGCGACTACAACTAACATTTCTTTAAACAAAACTATACGAATTATGAATTTCAAAACTTTTTTTGCCATGGGAATTACAGCCCTTGCTGCTTTTTCGTGTCAACCGGAAAAGAAAACGGAACCAAAGTCTGATTTTAACTACATCGCCGACAGGTTTTACGACTTGCAGGTGCTCCGTTACCAGGTTCCCGAATTCGAAAAAATAGACCTGAAAACGAAACAATTCCTTTACTGTCTCCAGGAAGCCGCATTGTGGGGCCGGGAGATAGTGTATGATCAGAATTATGCTCACAACTTGCAAGTAAAGAGATTGGTGGAAGCCATTATCGAAAATTACAAGGGCGACAAGAAGGATACAAACTATCAACACCTTGAAAATTATGCGAAACGGGTTTGGTTTAGTAATGGGATTTATCACCATTATGCCAATCAAAAATTCGTTCCGGAGTGTTCCTTTGAATGGTTTGCAGAACAAATAAAAAATATTGAGCCAGCCAAACTTCAACTGGTTGAAACGGATGACATTGAAACAATGTTAAGCAGAATGCGTTCCGTTATGTTTGATCCGGAATTTGATCCCGAAAATATTGTGCTCGATTCGAAGCGCGATATTATTGCAGAATCATCGACAAACCTTTACAGCAGAAACCTGACACAAAAAGATGTAGAAGATTTCTATGCAAAGATGAAAAATCCAAACGATCCCCGTCCAATATCCTATGGTCTTAATAGTCAATTAGTCAAACAAGATGAAAAAGTGTTTGAGCGTGTTTATAAAGTGGGTGGATTATACTCTGAAGCCATTGAAAAAATAGTGTTTTGGTTGAATAAAGCCATCCAGTACACTGATAATGAAGGACAAAAAGAGGTTATTCGCTTATTGGTTAACTTTTACGAAACCGGAGATTTGAAAACGTTCGATGAATACAGCATTAAATGGACACAAAACACGGATGTGGACGTTGACTTTACCAACGGATTTATTGAAGTTTATAGCGATCCCGTGGGATATCGGGGAGCCTGGCAATCGGTAGTGTACATCAAAGATTTTGTATTGACCGAAAAATTGGCAAACATTACCGAATTGGCCGAATGGTTTGAACGCAATTCGCCCATTGACGACAAATTTAAACGCGACCAGGTAACAGGAATGAGTTATAAAGTTATCAATGCGGTTGTGGAGTCCGGAGACTGCGCTCCAACATCTCCGCTGGGGGTTAACCTGCCAAATGCCAACTGGATTAGAGCTGAATATGGCAGCAAATCGGTGTCGTTGGGAAACATTGAAACAGCTTACGATGAGTCGTCAAAATCATCGGGCATGATGCAGGAGTTTTACACACCTGAGCAACAAGAAATTATGAAAGTTCATGGCGGTTATGCCGGAAAGCTAATGACTGCATTGCATGAAGTTATTGGGCATGGTTCGGGAAAACTGGCACCCGGAGTTGGAACGCCAAAAGAAACTTTAAAAAACTACAACAGCTCGATGGAAGAAGCACGGGCAGACCTGGTTGCACTATACTACCTTCCTGATCCGAAATTAGTAGAGGTTGGATTGACAACAACTACCGACGCTGGTAAAGCGGCTTACATTTCCTATATTGTGAACGGGATGATGCGTCAATTAGTCCGGTTAAACCTTGGCGATCAGATTGTTCAGGCACACATGCGTGGACGTAGTATGATTGCAAACTGGTGTTACGAACAAGGAAAAGCGGAGAATGTCATTGAAAAGATAGTAAAAGATGGAAAAACTTTTATTGTCATCAACGATTACGATAAGCTTAGAACCATTATTGGGCGCCTTCTTAAAGAAGTACAACGCACGAAAAGTGAGGGAGATTATGAGTCTGCCAAAAACCTGATTGAAAACTTTGGAGCCCCGGTAAATTACGATCTTCACAAAGAGGTTTTGGAGCGGTATGCAAAACTCAATTTAGCGCCCTACAGCGGGTTTATACAACCCCACATGACGGCTACAATTGAGAATGACGAAATCAAGGATGTGACCATTACATACCCTGAAAGCTTTATGGAACAGATGATGTTTTATGCAAGGAACTACACGGTTCTTCCCACAAAAAATTAACATATAACTAAATAAAAAAAACCTTGCCCGGAAACGAAACGTTCTCAGGCAAGGTTTTTTTATCGGGTTGCAAGCGAACATGATGGAAACGAAAAAAAAAGGGCTTTTGCTGACCATAACCGGCCCTACGGCATCGGGCAAGACTGCGCTTGCGGTGGAAATAGCCAAAGAGCTTCAGACCGCGATAATATCATGCGATTCCCGACAAGTCTATCGGGAAATGTGCATTGGTACTGCCGTTCCGGAAGCGGAATTTCTTGATGCAGTGAAACATCATTTCATCCAAACCACATCAATACAAGAACCCATAAATGCCAATGATTTTGGCTTATCTGTCCGGGACAAACTGGATGAACTTTTCCAAGAACACAATACAGTTGTAATGGTTGGTGGAAGTGGACTGTATATTGATTCAGTATTGAAGGGCATTGACGATATTCCTTCCCCTGACCCCAATGTCAGGTGTGAAATTCAAAGAAAAATTGATGAAGGCAGGATAGACGAACTTCGGGCAGAATTGTTCAGGGTTGACCCAATTTATTATAATAGCATTGATATTCAAAATCCCCGTCGGGTTTTACGCGGCCTGGAAGTTTACGAAACAACGGGAGTCCCGCTCTCCTCGTATTTGGGCAACAAGCAAAACCGTGATTTTGCATCGGCCATGATTGTGCTTGAACTTGACAGGGGAAAATTATACAGCAAGATAAACCAACGTGTTGACCACATGATGGAACAGGGATTGATAAAAGAAGCGGAATCCGTGTACGAGCATAGAAATCTGACTTCACTACAAACCGTGGGTTATCAGGAACTCTTCGAATATTTCGATGGAACGATTAACCTAAATGAAGCCATTGAAAAAATTAAAAACAATACACGCCAATATGCACGAAAGCAAGAAACCTGGTTTCGGCGGTATGATGAAGCCTTCAGGATTTCAGCCCTTGAGAAAAGCCGGATTATGAAGCTGATAAAGGAAATTTGTTGGAAGTAAAACAACAGAAAATCAGAACCGCTCTAACTTAGCCAGTTCACGTGCACTCCAAAGCGTGGGATAATCGGATTGAAACTTGTCAATTATTTTGGTGAAAATGGTTTCACGCATCATTGCAGATTGATTTCTTACGCCATATTTATTGCAGTATCGCTCCAATGCAGCTAACTCGCTGTCATTTAATGTAATAATTTTTCGATGTTTTCTTGTTTGAGCGGTTTGCGGCAGTCTCATAATGACAATCTGAACTGTTAATAACTATGTTTAACCTTTTATCTTTCCAAAGCTCAAAGATAAAGGAACGCCGCGAAATACGTAAACAGGTTGTGAACAAGAAATAAACAGTTTTTTAACAATAGCAGATTACTCGAGTTTATTGATCCTGTCGCGGTGCTCGAGCTTGTCGTTTACATAAACTTCGACGATATATCGTGACGGAGCCAGGCTGTTGATATCTAACGCAATAACTCCCACTTTGAAATTTCTAAAGAAATGAGAAGCGTAAATTTCGTTGTCTTTCAGGAAACGCACTTCCAGTTTCGAGGTGTCGGACAAATGCACATCCAATTCCATTTTGTGCTTGGCCCTTCTTGGGTAGAGAAAAAAGGCGTTTTGGGCGAGTGTTGTATCTTTCATTGGCGACTCAACCGCTATAAAAGAGAGATATTGACCATTCCCGCAATCGCTTATGAAATTGTGGAGAATGTTGTTTTTTACATCTAAAAAACGCAGGATTCCGTAGCCATTTTCCGGCTCGGCCCAAAACTCGAGGCCGTTTCCGGCACTGTCCGTCAGCTGAAATTCATAGTTTCCTGGTTTTAAACGCACTGTGTCAGAGTATGTCTCGTTGGGTTTGCATTGCTCAGGAAAACGACGGTAAACCGTATCGTTCTTCGAATCAACAATAAACAAACGGTTTTCGTTGGGAAGGTTGTTCGATTTGTATTTTGCAATAAACTCCAACGGCATTTGCTTTGGTGCAATGAATTCCGATGTCAGAAAATTATCAAAATGCCACTCATCCTTTTTACCATTGGGGTTTTCCAATGCAACTTCAAACGTGTTTTTGCCGTCAGTGAAATCAATTTCGCCCGGCAAAACGATGGTTTGAGCTTGATTATGTGACAAATTGCCTTCCCATAAAAAATTTCGGGGCTTGAAACCTTTGGTTCCATAACTAATTGTCAACTTCTTAAGGTTTTCACTTCCCAGATTCCGAATAACAATGGTTGGACGAAAACAAGCCGGATTTTGTCTGGAGAACTGTGGATTGTTTGAAGGCACTAGGATTTTCTCGATAGCGACATCGTGTTTTTGCAACGGTTTTCCGTACTCAATCAGGTAAGCCGTTATGACCTCATGAGCGCCCAAATCGCTCCCGGGTCCGGACACATAGGGTTTCATAACAAATTTTAGGGTTTGAGTGCCCGGCTGTGCAGCAATATCAATCAAATCAGGCTGTTGTAAATCGCCGGGACACCAGTAAGCACGGTCGTAAAGCCATGTTCCGCCTTGCGGGTAGAGCGGATTCGAGCCACAATCTTTCCACAAATCACGGCGATCGACTATGGTGCTGTTGATATACACCTCGCGCCAACGGCTGCAAAATTCGCTGCAATAATCGGGACGATCGGCTCCGTGTCCCGTGTGCTGAATGCGAAGGCGTCCGAAACGGGAATTTGACAGAAACTCGAACTCGTGAGGAACTAAATGATTTTCAATGGGGTCGGCCGGATTTCCATAAGGAAATTTTCCGTTGTAGATTTCGGAAATCATCAGCGGTGTGGCCACGGGTTTTCCGTACACCACCTCGAACTGCAACGTTAATGCCCATCCCAGCGTTTCGGGTTCCCAGCCGGAATGCAGATAGTCAATTTCGACACTGTCGCGCAAAATCATGGAAAAGTCGGTAACATCAACATCCCAGGTAAAACTCCAGTTGTTTTTAAAACTGCTTCCGTAGGGTGTAAGCATTCTGGCGATTTCCATGTTCAGCGAATCGGCAAGCTTCCCTCCCACCCGACGGATGTAAATAAAATCGAGGTAATCCCAATGGGCAATGGGCATGGAATCGGGGTGCGCCAATGTCAAGTGCAAGACAATTCGCCGAATATCCGCCTTTTCGGACGGAAAAACACCCCATGCCGGAAACGATTTCATGCCTTTCGAAACATCGGTATTGATGGTAGCACGGTTGTGGGTGGTGATAAACTCTTTCTTTGGAGTTTTTTGTGCCACAGCCGTTTGCAGACTTGTGGATAGAAGTAGAAACAGGAGGGCTTTTGTCATTTGTTTATTTGCTCGTTATAAATTGATGTTCTGAAAGATAGAAAAATGAGAACTCCCTATGAGATCCTTCGCTACGCTCAGGATGACAATTTGTTGCGAGGGAAAGAGAGGGGACAAGGGGCTGTCTAAAAAGACTAGACAGTCCTTTTTTTTTGTTAAAAAAATTGAAT
>JBBISE010000128.1:0-10793 GCA_037441445.1 Salinivirgaceae bacterium | reverse complement strand
TTAATCTTTAGAACGAGAAAAATAGTTACTCGAGATGCTTTTGCAACGGTCTCAATCAACATTTGTATTGATTTTTTGTCAAAACCCTCACAGGAAAAGATCCAACCGCAAACGCATGTATGTCATTTCCAACGCAAAAACATGTAATAATGTCCGCTATCGAGATTAAATGCCCCTTCCCAGTTTGTCCAATATAACCAACAATGGTGCATTAAAACGGTCATTTCCTCTGGGGTTTGGGCTCTTTGGATCAACGGGCATATAAACCTTGCCAGTTAGGGCTAAACGTCCATCCATGAGTTTAACTGCCGATGAAAAATCGGAGGTGGTTGGCAAGGCTGTAGCAATTTTCTGTGGCATCAAAGCATCGGGAATATCGGCGCTACCCAATTCCCTTTGATATTCGGCATCGAGATTTTTTCCTACTATGGCATATTTGGCCCGTGTGACCACCCTTCCGCTTAAAATGGCCAGATTTGAACCATAAAGCAATACCTTTTTGCTATCTAGCAACAGCAAACCATTGGCGTTTATGTTTGGTATTGTATTGGCTTTAACCGGATCTCCGCCACTGGACAAATGAATAAGCCTTGTTTCTGATGTTCCCAGATATTCTTTCCCATAACTACACATATAAATAAAGGTAGAACGGTCAACCTGAACAATGTCTTGTGTAAAAAAGTTTGGTGGTACGGTAATTCCAACTCGCCACATAACTTTTCCAGCCGATGACAAACGATATATAATTGGGGTGTAGGATCGCATATCGTTGCGGTATTCTTTTCCGAGTACCATGATTGAATTATCAGAACAAACGATAATTCGTGTTGCTTCCTCGTTTACCTCTGTGGCAATGGGAGTTGACCACAAATAAATCTCCTCAGTGGGATCAATTTTATGAACCGTGATATTGTATTTTTTGTTTTCCCCGATTTTGGTGTGGGCCGCTGCCACATAATTGTCTTTTGCTGAAACGTCACTTAAAATGGTGTTATAAACTACTGCTGTCGGGCTTTTAGACTCTACCCTTCCTGATGGGCTAACCATCAGATAAAACGGATTGTATTTTCCTTTATCCTGTGTTGTACCATAAAGTTTGACACTTTGTCCCGCGGTGATGACCAGATTTTTCACATCCCAAACCGGGAAATCCTCGTAAAATTTATGCAAAAGGGGTTCTCCTTTTTTGTCGTAGCGGCCAAAATAGGGCACCGACTTTGAATAGTCTTCAGTCGAGGCCTTTCCAACAAGGTAAATTTCAGTATTGGCCGCTTCGGTAATACCAACAATGTTGTTGTGGACAAAGGCTTTGTTCAATGATGGGTAATAGAAAATTCCCGTTTGGGCATTAGTAGTATATACTGCCAATATAATCAACACTTTAAGTGCGGCTACAGGTATTATATTTCTTCCAGAATTCATATTTCAGACCATTTTAAGGCATAAAGATAATAAAAAAATCATTTCCTTTCAATTGCCTTATTTGTTGAACAAAAAATACATTGCTTTTTTTACCAGGTTCGGGCTACCAATGTATAAAGGTGTCCGCTGGTGAATGGTTTGCGGAACAATATCCAAAATGCGGCGGTTTCCATCGGTGGCAATGCCTCCGGCTTGTTCAACAATCCAGGAAAGAGGGTTGCATTCGTACATTAATCGCAGTTTTCCATTGGTATCCTTTTCTGTTGATGGATAGATAAAAACACCTCCCTTCAACAGATTTCTATGAAAATCGGCAACCAGCGACCCAATGTACCTGGCCGAATAAGGCCGTCCGGAGGCTTTGTCCGGTTGGCGGCAATAGTCAATAAAACGATGAATACCAAGCTCAAACGAGTGATAATTACCGTCATTTATGCTGTAAATTGCCCCATTAGGAGGAATTACCATGTTGGTATTCGATAAACAAAACTCGCCAATTGACGGATCGAGCGTGAATCCGTTTACTCCCGAGCCGGTGGTGTAAACCAGCATGGTTGAAGAACCATAAACAATATAACCGGCTGCTACCTGGGCGCTTCCCGGTTGCAGAAAATCGCTCAGTTCGGCCAATTGACCTCGGGGCGATAGTCGTTTGTAAATACTAAAAATTGTTCCTATTGAGACATTAACATCAATGTTTGAGCTTCCATCCAGTGGGTCGATGCATACGATGTATTTTCCGTCCTTTGAAAGGACATTGTCGAAAGTAACTATTTCGCTGTTCTCTTCCGATGCAATGCCACAAACCTCCCCACAAGCCCGCAATGCCTGTATAAACTGGTTGTTGGCAAAAACATCCAGCTTTTGCTGGTGTTCGCCCTGGGTGTTTATGATTCCAATATCGCCCAAAATATCAACCAACCCCGCCTTGTTGACTTCACGATTGACAATTTTTGAGGCAATGCCAATGTGGGCCAACAATCGGGAAAATTCGCCTGTAGCGTAGTTATAATCGGCCTGGCAGCGGATTATAAACTCATTGAGGGGCATCCCAAGATAACCTTTTATCATAGTGATGTTTTTAAGGGTTAACGTTCTAACCTAACAATTTTGATAATATAATGGTTCGAGTTAAATTATTACAGCCAATTTACTATTTTTGCGGGAATATTGTATCGTTTTGTTGCAAAATTCCAATAAACATTGAACCATGGAAAAAAGAAGTTTCCCAATAAAAATCAACAAGTTCGGTGGAGCCAGCGTGTGTAGCGCCCAAACAGTGAAAAAAGTGGCCGAGATTATTCGAAACATCGATGGCAATTTAGTTATTGTGGTATCGGCCATGGGAAAAACAACCAACAACCTAGAACGGATTTTGCGATTTTGGTTCGATAATAATAATGACTTTCGGATTGTTTATCAGGAATTGGTCGATTATCACAAGAAGATAATTCATGACCTTTTTGGCTCCGGTTACCCTGATTTCGACGAGGATTTCAATGCTCTTCTTAGCACGTTGAATGAGCCACCTTCCATGGATTTCAACTATGAATATGACAAAATTGTATCCTTTGGCGAGCTAATTTCGACGAAAATAGTTGCCCGTTACCTAGAGGAAAGCAAAATGGGGGCCCACTGGCACGACATCCGTAAAACCTTAAAAACCGATGGTGTATTCCGCGATGCCACGGTCGATTGGGAACTGAGTTCGAAAAGGGCAAAACTTGATTTCCACTTCGAACCAGGCAGAATAATTGTAACCCAGGGCTTTATTGGCAGCACCCTAAGCAACCTGACCACAACGCTGGGTCGGGAAGGTTCTGACTATACGGCAGCTGCGCTAGCATGGCTCCTTGATGCTCAATCGGTTACGGTCTGGAAAGATGTCCCAGGAATAATGAACGCTGATCCCAAGTGGCTTGCTGGCGCCGTTACCTTAGACCAGCTTTCCTATTCAGAAACGGTTGAATTGTCGTTCTTTGGAGCAAAGGTCATTCACCCAAAGACCCTCCGTCCTTTGCAGCAAAAAGATATTCCGCTATACGTCAAATCGTTTGTTGATCCAACCATAAAAGGAACAACAATTTGTAATTCCTCAACTGAGCAAGGTGTTCCTTTTTACATCCGAAAAGAAAACCAGATTTTAGTAACCCTGTATCCACAGGATTTTAGTTTCATGGGGTATGACAACATAACGGCCATTCACGAAATTTTCAATCAATTTAGACTGAGAATCAACCTGATACAAATGTCAGCACTCAGTTACTCGGTATGTTTCGACAACAAGCCCGAAACGTGGGAACAATTGAAAGATGCCCTTTCAAAAGGATTTAGGATGAAATACAACACTGCTGTCGAGCTGGTCACAATCCGCCATTACGATCAACCTGCCATTGAAAATGTGACCCGTGGGACAAAAGTTTTTCTTGAACAAAAAACCCGTGTGACCGTTCAATTTGTTTTGGAAGCAAAAAGTTGAACTATTTTTTGCGCCAAAACGCTTGACAATTTAAGATTCGATTCGTGTGTCCAACCTGCAATGTGAGGGGTAAGGACAACCCTGTTGGATTGGCAAAGCCACTCGAAATCGGGATTAGATGCAGACATATCCTCAAACGATACTTTCTCATATT
The DNA here is from genome assembly GCA_037441445.1 of Salinivirgaceae bacterium. Lineage (GTDB taxonomy): Bacteria > Bacteroidota > Bacteroidia > Bacteroidales > Salinivirgaceae > JAAYQU01. Next base: position 6,738 of record JBBISE010000128.1, on the reverse strand, counting down.
CAAGCACATCAAGGCAAGCGCCCCTCACCTGCCCCGCTTTCATGGCCTCGACCAAGTGGTGAGTGTTTAGCACTTTTCCACGCGAGGTGTTTATAATAAACACGCCTTCCTTGCAAGAACTAAAAAACAGGTTATTGGCCATATAACGCGTTTCCCCGGTCAGCGGGACATGAAAACTAACGATATCAGCCTCGCGCATAATGGTTTCCAAATTGGTTTCCTGCACATAAACGGGGGCATAGTGCGATTTATATTTGTCGTAAGCCAGGATTCGACACCCAAACCCCATGAGTTTCTCGGCAAAGGCACTGCCCACGTTACCAAAACCAATGATACCCAAAGTCTTACCACGTAATTCCAACCCGCGGTTTTCTTCGCGCAACCAAGTCCCCGTCCGGACTTCGCCATTGGCCTTGAGAATGTTATTAAATAAAGACAAAAGCATCCCGATAGCTTGTTCGCCAACGGCATCGCGGTTGCCCTCGGGGCTGTTCAAACAAACAATGTTTCTTGCTTTTGCTGCCTCAATATCAATATTTTCCATGCCAGAACCGACACGGCCAATAAATTTCAAGTTTTTGGCGTGGCTTAGAAAATCGTCATCTATAAAGAATTTGCTACGGATAATAATGCCTTGGTATTGCCCAACCTCCTGGAGGTATTCCTCTTTTCTAGTATAGGGCAGATGGGTGCACTCAAAACCGGCATCCTCCAGCAATTTTGGCAGCAAAGGATGGGTTGTGTCAATGAATAAGACTTTCACGGAACGAATTTCAATTAAATTACACTTCAAAATACTGAATCAATTCTTTAAAACCTTTGGCATTCGCTGTCAGCGTTTGCGATCCGGTAGACAGTTGTTCGGCAGAGACGGCATTTTTCTGGCATGTTTCATTTAACTCCTGAATGGAAATGTTCACCTGATCGATATGTAGTGCCTGTTCGGTTGAAGTTGATGCCACATCGTCAATTAACGTTGATGTTTCCTTGATAATGGGAATAAGGTTCAGGATTGTTTCCGTTGCCTGGTGTGTGGTTTTAAAAGTACGATCGGAAATTTGACTGATTTCATCAGCCGAGATTCGGCTTCGTTCGGCTAATTTCCTGACTTCATCGGCAACCTGGGCAAAGCCTTTACCATATTCTCCGGCGCGGGCAGCTTCAACGGCAGCATTCAGCGCTAATATATTGGTTTGCTGCGATATTTCCTGAATAATCTGAATTTTCTCTGCTATTTGCTTCACAACTTCTAAGGCCGATTGACTTGATTTTCCGATTGTTGATATTTTAACGGCTACTTTGTCGGTTATTTCTGCTGTTTGTTTCGAATTCTTTGAAACCTGCGAGAGCGATGTAACTACCTGCTCAACCGATGATGCTAGTTCTTCGACCGTTGAGGCTTGTTTAGTGGCCTCGGTTGCAACCAGGGAAGCCGCGCTGCTAATTTGCATACTTTGTTCGTTCATTTCATCGGCGCCATTGTTAATGGTTGATACCACTTCGCTCAGCTTTTCTACCATTTGGTTTAATGCGTCAGCCAGGGCATCTGTTTCCTCGAGGTTCGATTTTTTCAACGTTGATGTCAGATTTCCATTGGCAACACTTTGGGCAAATCCAACGCTTCTTTTGACGGGAACCACCAAAAGGCTGCTAAACCAAACCATGATTAAAAGAAAAATAAAGAAAACCAAGGGTGCAAAAGTTACCATGGTATGGACCATCTCGCGAATATCTTTATAAGCTTCTGAGGCATAAACAACTCCAACAACTATGAAATCAGGATTCAGAGAGCATTTCTTATAGTAATACAACACGTCATCGTCTGCACCGCTTACTATAAATTTTCCTGTGTGACTACCTTGCACGTTCTTTTTTAAAGCGTTAGTATCACGGTTACTGTTTCCGGTCAGGGGATGGACAATAAAATCGGTCTTTGTGTTGTGCAGAAAGAAATAGCCTGTACCTAAATATTTAACCTCGCCATAAAAAGAAACCAATTCTTTGGTAATAGCCTGATTGTCAATATCCTTATTTACTTTCAACACCAAATTGGTAACGTCGGCTAACCCGGAAACATAGTCGGCTGATCGTTTGTCAACCTCGGCATAAATACGTTTTTTTTCAAAAACGTAAGCTGTTAAGGCCAAAGCAAAAACATAGACTGCACATGATAGTGATATGACAAAATTTAACTTTGTCCTTATCTTCATATTGTGTATTAGACTCATATCCTGGCTGTTTTATTTTTCCTTAAAAAAAGCTATTAGATTAATAAACTCCTGGCTGTTTTGCAGGAGGGCTTCCGAAGAAGCATGCATCTCTTCAGCCGAAGCTGCATTTTGTTGGGTAACGTTATTCAATGACTGTATAGCCACGTTAATCTGGCTCAGGGCTTCATTGAGATCAAAAATGGATGCAGAAATCTCTTCAATAAGGGATGTACTGTGCCGAATTTCGGGAACGAGTTCCTGCATCTGACTAACCGATTGCTCGGTAATTCCGGTACTTTTTTTAATCAGCTCAATTATTTCATTGGCAGCTATTTTGCTCTTCACGGCTAACCGTCGGACCTCGGCAGCAACAACAGCGAACCCTTTTCCGTGTTCCCCGGCTTTTGCGGCTTCTATTGCCGCATTAAGGGCGAGTAAATTGGTTTGAAAGGCAATTTTGCTGATTACATCAATTTTATCGGCCATCAGGCGAATGGCCTTAAGGCTTTCGCCCGAGGACTTGTCAAGTCCTCCCAATTTGTCGATAACAGTCCTGGCAACATTTCCGGTGTGGTTCGATTTGTACGTTACGTCCGAAAACCGATCCCGAATTTGATGTACAGCCAAGGCAATTTCCTCTACTGTCGCTGCCTGACGGCTTGCGCCATCGGAAACCTGCTGCATAGATGTCGAAATTTCTTCGCCGGTTTCCTTGATCTGGTTTGCCCCACTTTTTATTTGTGTTACAACTTCTGAAATTTTTCCGGTCATGGCTTTCAAATTGGTTGACAAATCGCCCAGCTCATCTTTGCTTGTATATGAAAACTCGGCCACAAGATTTCCTCTTGTCATCTCATTGGCAAAGCGGGAAGCCAATTTCAGAGGATTTGTTATTGTTTTGGTAAACAGCAAGAGTATTATAAAAAGTGGTGTAAGAAACAGAACGCATACGCTTAAAATTATTATGAGCTTCCTCTGCACCTCGGCATATGCTTTTTTTACCGGAAGTTTTGCAACTACCAGAAAAGGGGTATCCTGCACTTTCTCAGAATACATTAACCAGTTATCCACCTTGTACCTTTTTACATGGGCGCCGGACACTGAATTAATTTTCTGAAACAAGGAATTATCGGCTCCGCTTCCATTGGGGTTGGCAATGAACGTGCCTGTTTCGTGGGCAACAAACAAGTAGCCGTCAGCATAAAGATGCTTATCTTGCAACATCCATAAAAAATCGGACTCATTTGCCTGGTTCCCATTTTGTTTGTACACCAATTTTATAAGACTGCTGAGGTGTAATAACTGATCCTGTGTATAACTGTCCACGTTTAGGCGGATGCGCTCGCTTTGGACATTGAAAGTCTTAACGCTTAAGACGATAGTTAAAAGAACCAAAAGAAGACCTACAACAATTCGCAACAAGTTTTTAAAACTTTTTATCATGATTTCCGGGAGTTAGGTTCTAATATGTGTTACAATTCTTAAAAAGGTTTCTGGTCTCAGAATATTTTCACACAATGTAAAAGTAGATATTATATTCGTAAAGTCAATGCCTTTTGTCATAATTTTTCGCAGCGTTATCAACAAATCTTAACTTTTCGATAACAGGAATCGGAATTTTGTTTAATTTTGGTAAATAATTCAGCGGTCTGAATTATTTATACAACGTCGTTGAACATTGGACAAGTTTTGTGCAATTCGGGCGCTTTTCTTAAAACAAGAAGAATAGGATGTAAATACTTAAAGTTTAGTAACTAACGTAAACAGAGAATCTATGAAGAGAAAAATTCTGAAGTTGTTCATAGCAACAACGGTTTTGTCGATACCAGGGACGCTTTTGGCCGAAGGGTATCAGGTTAACCTTCAGCATGCCCGAAATACGGGAATGGGACACGTTGGAACCGGTTTCTTTGGCGGACCATCGGCAATCCATTTTAACCCGGGAGCACTGGGAATGATGGAATCGAAATTCGAAGTATCGGCAGGGGGCTCATTAATATTTGGCTCAAATGCATATCAATCGACCGTTTCAACGTATAGTGCCAAGACAGAAAATCCAACAGGGACGCCATTTTATGCCTATCTGGCAGGGCAAGTTATTCCAAAACTTAGCGTTGGCTTAGGAGTCAACACGCCCTATGGAAACTCGTTGAAATGGGAAGACAATTGGGCTGGACGCTATTTAATCAAGGACATTTCAATGCGTTCCATTACGTTTTTGCCTACAGTAAGTTACAAAATTAACGATATGTTCTCGGTTGGTGCCGGAATGTTGATTGGACTCAACAGCGTTGAGTTGTCGAAAGCTGTGCCTCTGGGAGGTTCTGCTGGTGATGGAAGCATAAATTTAACTGGGAAGACCACATCCTATGGGTTTAACGCTGGTTTGTATGCAAAAATCAACGATAAACTTTCTGCTGGTATCAGCTATCGCAGCAAAACCATTGCAAAACTGGACGAAGGAGATGTGAAAGTAACCGTTCCGGCTTCCGTAGCCACTATGTTTCCCGCCAGCGCAAATTTTAAGGCAGAACTTCCCTTCCCATCGAACCTTAACCTGGGCGTAGCTTACCGCCCCATGGACAAATTAATGGTTGCCGTTGATTTTCATTTGGTTGGATGGAGTGCTTACGACTCGTTGAATTTCGATTTCGAACCCAATACCGCTGCTCTACAAGACTCAAGAAATGCAAGAAAATACGAGAATACCATTATATTCCGCATTGGGGCTGAATATGAAGTTTTCAAGGAATTAACCGCTCGTTGTGGTTTCTATTATGACCAAACACCCATTCAAGACGATTATTTCTCGCCAGAAACACCCGGAGCCAACAAACTTGGGTTTACGGGCGGTGCCTCGTTGAACTTGTTCGAGAATTTCAGCATTGATATGGCATTCCTTTATATTTATGGTCTTGAAAGAGAGTCGTACTACACACCAGACAATTTTGGAGGGAAATACCATACAACCGCACTTATCCCCAATTTTGGCCTGAGTTACAAATTTTAACCATAATCAACAACAATCAACAAAAGCATTAGAATTATGATACGTAAATTATTATATTTCACAATAATTGGAGCTTTGCTCACAGGTTGCGAGGCCAAAATAGAGGAATTTAAGCCATCGGGTGGCAGTGCAAACTTCGAAACTATTGTTTTCGTAGGCAATAGCCTTACCGCGGGTTACCGCGACGGAGCCCTTTTCCCATCGGGACAGCGCGAATCGTACCCAGCCATAATTCACGAACAGCTATATAAAGCCGGTTTAAACACCAAAGAATTCAAGCAACCTTACATGGCCGATGAAGCTGGATTGGGAGGACGCCGAATTTTAGGGCCTACACAGGATTGTTTGGGCAACATTAGTTTAGGGCCCGTACTATCTCCACTTCCGGTCGATGTTGCTGGGAATACAGCAAGCATTGCAGCCAATGGGCCTTACAACAATATGGGAATTCCCGGTGCAAAACTGGCCCATTTATTTGCACCAAATTACGGAGATGCAAGTTTAGGTGCAGGCAATTATAACCCCTATTTTAGCCGCATAGCCACCTCCAGTAGTACAAACATTCTAACTGAGGTTATGGGACAAAATCCAAATTTTGTTGTTACATGGATTGGCAATAACGATGCATTAAGCTATGCAACAAAGGGAGGTGCAGGAGACACTTTAACTTCGGTTGCTTATTTTACCAGCCTGGTAAATGCGTTGGGTGCAACCCTGTATGCCAATTCACAAGGAGCCATCTGCAATATTCCTCCAATTACAGCTGCCCCCTTTTTCACAACCATTAAGCCTAATGCTCTGACACTAACAGCTGAACAGGTTACAGCGTTAAATGCAGCGTATGCAGGATATAATCAAGCTGCTGTAGCCTATGGTTTTACACCCCTTTCTTTTGAGGTTGGCAACAACTTTTTTATCATTCAGGATATGAACCCGGCCTTGGCCAATTTTGGGGGATTGCGCCAGATAAAAGCCAACGAAATGTTGTTGCTTTCTTTACCACAAGATAGTTTGAAATGTGCCGGTTGGGGAACTTCAAAGCCAATACCACATTATTATGTTTTAGATACTGCCGAAATTGCAGCTGTTAATGCAGCCGTTAGTGGTTATAACACCGCTATTGCTGCTGTTGCAACCCAACATAACCTTGCGCTGGTTGATATGCACACTCTCTTGAGCGACATTGCTACTTCTGAAATTCGTGTTGATGGTCAGGCTTTTTCAACTACGTTTGTAACAGGCCAGCTTTTCTCCCTCGACGGTGTTCACCTGACAGGAAAAGGGTATGCTATTGTGGCAAACCACATTATTAAGGCCATAAATTCAAAATATGGGGCTAACATTCCACAGGCTATTGTACATGATTACACAGGCGTTGAGTTTCCTTAAACTCGAGCATTGAAAACAAAAAAGGCTGTCCGCAAAAACAGCCTTTTTTGTTTTATATTTGATAAAAGCCTATTTTTCCTGTTTTGTGCACCCCATGATGTCCACAAAAAAACACCCCTTGAATATCAA
>JBBISE010000127.1:0-10818 GCA_037441445.1 Salinivirgaceae bacterium | reverse complement strand
GGTACTATTTTATCCGGTATGTTTTTGAGAGCAAGCCCAAATGGTTATTTTGGTCTGTATTTTTTGTTTTTCTTGCTGGCGCAATGAAAATAACGGCTTTACTTAGCCTGTTTGCAGTCCTTGGACTTTTAATTATTTTAATTTTGCACAATAAACTGACTGGTAAAACTCACGAGGTTTTAAAACAGCCCTTTTATCACTTAATTACATTATTAATTCCGATTTTTCTGACCGGGGCATGGACAATCTACGCACATTTTTACAACCAGAAGCATGATAGCACCTATTTTTCGACAACTATCTTCCCACTTTGGGAATTATCTTCGAGTCAAATATCTTTTGTTTACGAAAAAGTTAGGACAGTTTGGTACCGTCAATATTTCCACCCTTCGGCGTTCATTTTCTTTGGACTTTGCATTGCAATTGTTGCCTATAAAATAAAAAAAGCGAACAAGATATTATTGTTCAGTATATTACTAGTTGCTTTTGGTTCTGTTGGATATATTTTGCTTCAATTTCTCACGTTCGCAGAACACGACTACTATACTATTGAGTTGTTCATCCTGCCAATGCTAATTGTCATAGGCACCGCCCATCTTTACAAAGCTGAATACCCTAAACAATTTTCCTCTGTTTATGGAAAAATCGCGTTCGCAATTTTATTAATCTTTAATCTCTATCATGCCCGCAAGGAAATAAATGTAAGGTATTCAGGATGGTTTACCGATTATCCGCAATACCAAAGTTATCATACAATTACACCTTATCTAAGAACCATTGGGATTTCATCATGTGACACGGTAATTTCCATTCCTGATGGAGGCCATTCAACCCTTTACCTAATGAACCAAAAGGGTTGGACTTCGCACACTGACAGACGCTTTATGCGTGACAAAGAAATTCGCTACAATCAAGACAGTAATGGAATCGCCGTATCAATAAAAAAAGGTGCTAAATATTTAATTATTAATGGAATAGAGGAATTTACCAAGCAACCTTTTTTAATCAACTTTGCAACTCATATTGTCGGGAAACATGATAACATACTGATATTCAAACTACATTCAGACACAGCGAACTTTAATTATCAAAACAGGGTTATCAAAGCGCGGTATTTCTGTGATGCCGAAACCTTGACAGATGATAAACACAGCTTTATTGGTAATGCAGATGCAATAGCTTTTGGAAACGAAAAAAACCAATCTAACCTTGAATCGCACAGTGGAAATTATTCATGCCTGGTTAATAGCCAAAATCCATATGGTATGACACTGAAAATCAATGATACTGAAGAGGACGAAAGTTTTGAAATTACCGTAAAAAGAAAGTCAGGAGACAAAAAACAAGGACACGTTATTGCATCTGTATCTAATACATCATTTTACTCGAATCAGTATGAAATTGTGCAACAGTTAAATGGTTGGGAAATACTGAAAACTGGTTTTACAATCACCAGAGAAATGACTGGTAATGAGTTAGTTATTTATGTTTATAATCCTGATAACGATCCTGTCTATTTCGATGATTTTGAAATCATACGGTATAGAAGTGTATTCAATGGCCTGCCCAAAAGGTCAATAGAGTAGGATATAAATAACAACGAATTTAGAACAGGACACATCCCTATCCGTCCAATTCTTCAGAAAAACAATCGGGTTGACAACAAAAAACGTTTTTCTTTATCCATTTATCCCCTATTTGGCTAACTATTTGTAACTTTACAGGCTAAATTTTTAAACATGGAAAAACACAGGGCTGGCTTCGTAAACATTATTGGAAATCCAAACGTAGGTAAATCAACGTTGATGAACAAACTGGTTGGCGAAAAGCTATCCATAATTACCCCAAAAGCCCAGACAACACGGCATCGTATTTTTGGAATCATAAACGGCGATGATTTTCAAATCGTTGTTTCCGACACACCCGGAATCATTGATCCTCACTACTCGTTGCATAAAAGCATGATGCAATTTGTGGAAACAGCCCTTCAGGATGCCGATATCGTTCTTTACATGACTGATATCTACGACAACCCCGAAAAGAATCCGCTTTATGTGGAACGCGTTGCTAAAACCGATTTGCCTGTTCTTGTCATCCTAAACAAAATTGATCTTAGCAACCAGGGTGAAGTCGAAACCAAAGTTGAAGAATGGAAACAACGGATTCCCAATGCCAGCATACTGCCCATCTCGGCACAATTCAACCTAAATGTCGATTTGGTTCTGAAGTTTATTCTGAGGCACCTGCCCGAAAACGAACCTTATTTCCCTAAAGACGAGTTGACGGACAAAACCATGCGGTTTCTTGTGTCGGAAATTATCCGTGAAAAAATATTTCTTTACTACCAAAAAGAAATTCCGTACAGCGTTGAGGTTGTTGTAGAAAGCTACAAGGAAACAGAAAAACAAGTACACATTGAGGCAACCATATACACCGAACGCGAAACCCAAAAACGCATCCTCATCGGGCATCAGGGTTCTATGCTGAAAAGGGTTGGAATTGAAGCACGCAAAGACATTGAGGCCTTCATTGAACGCCATGTTTTCCTCGGGCTGCATATAAAAGTAGATCCCGATTGGAGAAATAATGACCTGAGACTTAAACGCTTTGGATATTTACAATAGGAACAAATAAAACAAAATACATGTCAGGAATAGTAGCCATTGTTGGACGCCCAAACGTGGGCAAATCAACGCTTTTTAACCGTTTGGTAGGACACCGCGATGCCATTGAAAACGAGGAAGCCGGTGTTACCCGCGATCGCCATTACGGAAAATCGGAATGGAACGGGCAAGAATTTTCAGTTATTGACACTGGAGGCTATGTAGTTGGCAGTGAGGATGTTTTTGAAAGCGAAATCAGAAAACAGGTTCTTATCGCTGTTCAGGAAGCCGATGTGTTGATTTTCCTGCTAGATGTGCAAACCGGAGTAACCGATTTGGACATTGCCGTTGCAGACATTTTAAGAAAGTATCCCTCGAAAAAAATATTTCCTGTTGTTAACAAAGTCGATAACAATGAATTGATTCTTCAGACCTATGATGCTTACACGCTAGGTTTTGAAAAGATTTATCCCATTTGCTCATTAAGCGGCTCAGGAACAGGCGATTTGCTCGACGATATTGTTGAAGCTCTACCAAAGAACAAAGAGGAACAAATTGAAATTGACCTTCCCCGAATTGCCATTGTTGGGCGGCCCAATGTTGGCAAATCGTCGTTGGTTAACCTTCTACTCGAAGACGAACGCTCCATTGTTACTCCAATTGCCGGAACTACGCGCGATTCCATCCACACCCGTTTTAACAAATACGGGTACGATTTCTGGTTAATTGACACTGCCGGTTTGCGCAAAAGGGCAAAAGTGCACGACGATATTGAATTCTACTCGGTTATGAGGACCATCCGGGCAATAGAAGACAGCGATGTTTGTGTTTTAATGCTTGATGCCTCCATTGGTATTGAGGCGCAGGATTTAAGCATTATGAACGTAATCCTGAAAAACCGCAAAGGCCTGGTGGTACTGGTAAACAAGTGGGACTTGGTTGAAAAAGAAAAGAACATTGATGTTGAGTACGAAAAAATAATAAAACAACGGACTGCACCATTTACCGATTTTCCAATCCATTACGTTTCGGCGTTGACAAAGCAACGGGTTTTAAAGTCGTTTGACTCGGTACTGCAAGTCTATGAAAACCGTAAACAAAAAGTGCCAACTTCGAAGCTAAACGAAATTATGCTTCCCGAAATTGAGGCATTCCCGCCACCAGCACACAAAGGAAAATATGTAAAAATCAAGTACATAACACAACTACCAACAAAAACACCACAAATTGCATTTTATTGTAATCTGCCCCAATACGTAAAAGAACCATACAAGCGTTATTTGGAGAACAAACTTCGTAAACACTTTAATTTCTCGGGTGTTCCGATAGAAGTGTATATGCGAAAAAAATAAGATTCGAAACCCAAATACCATGGAAACCCTGATTGAAATAGCGAAATGGATTTTGCCAGCCCTGATGGTTTTTCTTGCCGTTTGGTTGGTTTTTTACAATTCAAGCAAAAACGAAGGACGCCGCCAATCGTTTGAACTGCGGATGAAAGACCGCAGGGCGATCCTTCCCACACGGTTACAGGCACACGAGCGAATACTTATATTTTTGGAACGAATCAGTCCCGAAGCTTTGGTAATGAGACTCCAACGCCCTAATCTGAACGTTCAGGAACTGCATTCGGCATTGTTAAAAACCATCAGGCAGGAATGGGATCACAACGTATCGCAGCAGCTCTACCTATCGGACGAAGCCTGGACGCTGATAAAAAATGCCCGCGAAAATGTCGTTAAACTCATTAACACCGAAGCCGGAAAACTTAAACCTTCCGATGCTGCAATGAAACTCAGCCAAGGCATCCTGGAGGAATATTCAGGTTCTAATTCCCCAACAAATGAGGCTATTAAGGCGTTAAAAACGGATATTCGAAAACTGTTTTAACAGAACTCACAATGGACGTTAATACCTTTTATATCGATAACATTCTAAATATTACCCCCAAAGAGGCCTACCGATTGTGTGCCGGTTTACAAGCTGTTATAATCGATGTTCGTGAGCCTGAAATGCTTGAATACAAACGGTTTGACGTTCCCAATGTAATCTATGCCCGTTTAAAGGAAGTTCTTTCGGACACAGTAACTTTTCCGGTTGTATCTATGTTAATAGTTGCAGACGCTACCGGAATCCGCTCGAAACAAGCTGTTGCCCACATGCAAGAAAAGGGTATTGGAAACGTTGCCAACCTGGCCGGCGGAATTTTAGAGTGGGACCGGGATGGTTTGCCCTTGCGGGTTGATGACAAGAAAAGGTTTACCGAGAAAACCATGTTTGATATAAAAACACAAGCAAGAAAAAAGTAGTATGAGTACTTTCCGTTCCCGGCTATTGAACATTCTGGACATTGATATTCCCCTGATTTTGGCCCCTATGTACTTGGTTACCAACGAGGAAATGATTATTGAGGCCTGCAACAGTGGGGCCACCGGTGCCATCCCAGCAATGAACTGGCCAAAACCGGAACTGATGAGACTGGGTATCAGGAAAATAAAATCGCAGACATCAAAACCTTTTGGAATAAATATCATTTCTCACCCATCGAATCCCTCACTCGATGAACAAGTACAAGTGTGTATTGACGAGAAAATTGGTTTTGTAATAACTTCTCTGGGAAACCCCGAAATGGTTATTAAGAAATGTAAACCCCGTGGTATAAAGGTATTTTGCGATGTTGTTGATTCCCGTCATGCTAAACGGTTAGAGGAGTTCGGAGCCGATGGACTTATTGCAGTGAACAACCAGGCCGGAGGACATGCAGGTACTCTCCCGCCCCACACTCTGATCACGGAACTCAAAAAACAGGTTTCCATTCCCGTTATTGCGGCAGGAGGTGTTGCCACCCATGAAAAATTCAAAGAAATGCTGGAGCTTGGAGCTGAAGGAGCCAGTGTTGGAACCCTTTTTATTGCCACTCCGGAATGTCATGTCTCCGACGAATATAAACAGGCTGTCATTCAGTATTCTGAAGAAGATATTATTATGACCGACCGTCTTTCGGGAACACCCTGCGCTGTTATAAACACACCCTATGTTCAGAAAATTGGGACAAAACAGAACTTTATTGAGCGGTTGCTGAATAAAAACAAACGACTAAAGCGCTATTTAAAACAATACGCTTATGCACGCGGCATGAAAATGTTAAAAAAAGCTGCCTTTAGTGCCACTTACCAGACAGTTTGGGTTGCAGGGCCTTCCATTAAACACGTATCGGGAATAGTTGGAGTAAAGCAAAGAATTGCTGAACTGACTGAACCCCTGACTTTTAAAAAGGATTCCTAACCAGAGCCTCAATAACAAAAGGTTCTACCGGATATCCCTAAACTCTTTCCTTATAGGCACGGGCAAAGAATCGACCAACAACGCATTCTCCGGATCCCGGGGATCGTAAACCCGCTTTTCTTCCTCTTCGTCTTCAATCCGGTAAGGCAAGTGAGTATTGCAAGTAGAAGTGTACGTTTTTCCATCATCGGCAACGAATTGGAAATAGAATCTGTAAACCGGCTGGTTGTTTATTGACATTGCCGTGGGTTCTTTTGTCAATATTTTCCCCATGGCTACTTTCCCGTAACGGAGCAAAAATATATCGCGAAGCACTTTTCTGACGGAAAAAAAACAGAAAACCAATACCGATAAGCAAAAACGGGAACGAGAAAAATATCCATCCGCCACCCATTACCGAAGTTCGCGTTCCTTTAATTCTTGAAATTGAAGGGATTGTTGAATTGACCTGTACTTGAACTGTATCGCCAGGTTGAAACGCGTATTTTTCGGAAAACGAAGTCCCTGTGTGTTCTGTACCATCGTTACTTTTATAACGGTAGAGGTATTCTGATACATTCACGTCATTAACATAAGTGTTTGTTCTATATGACTCTACTATCACGCCTTCGACAATGGGGTCATCATTTGAAATATTGTCGAATTTAGCAAAACTCATAAAAACAAATAGGAATATAAGTCCGAAAATGGTGAAAAACGTTTCAAAAATCACCCCAAACCTTCCAAATATGATTTGTATCACCACTCATGGCGATATGCTTCTGCTTTGTCGATAATAACCGTACGACATAATTTAATCCTTTTATGGTTTATACTTCAAACCCAATTATTTTTCCTTTGGTCATAACCAGTTCATTATCGAAATAAACATCGGGTTCTTTCACTAGGCCATCGAGGTGTGAACTGACCGAAATTTTTCCGCCCATGGTTAGGTTGTTTCCGAAAGCAATGTGAATTGTACCATAGACTTTTTCATCCTCGAGTATTTGTCCGGTAAGAATGGCTTTATAATTCGTTCCAACACCAAACTCAGCTACCGCACGGGCATCGCGGCCAACCTTATCTAACATGTCAGCCAGTTGTTTTGCTTGCCGGCCACCTTCTATTTTTTCGGCATAACCGTTAACCACTTCAACGACAATAGGATCTTCAATCATACCAATTCCGGCCATAGAACCATCAATGACAACCTTACCATTCGATTGGTCTTCCCAGGGAGCCAGGTAAACTTCACCTGAAGGCAGGTTACCACTTTCCCCTTTCTCGCGTAGAACGCCTTTACTTGGAAGGATTGCACGACCACCCACGGGCATGGTAATGTCTGTTCCTTTAGTTGTTACAACTCGAATATTTTGAACACCTACCAGTTTTGCAGCAATAAAGTCGGTCAAAGCGATGATTTTGTCGTAATCGGCATTAAGGCAACGAACCATAGTATCGACAGTAATTCCGGGCATAGTTCCAACCCGAACACCTTCTTTAACGGCATTCCTGCGGGCATCGGTATGGGTAAGTGATTTCGCCGTGGGACAAACCACAACATCCACTTTTTTCATCAGCTCGGCAATACAGACCGGTGGCTCTTGCCCGTTTATTTCCCGCGATTTTATCTCCACCAGGATGGATTCTTTGCACAGTTCTTTGCCAGCTTCGTGTAATGCCTGGCCTATATCGCGTTTAATTTCATCGGTAATAATAAGTAGTGTCTCGCTTGATGTAACGCCCATGCAATCGCGCAAGGCAATGACAGACGCTTTTTGTAATTCCGTTTGATTTTGTGCCATGATTTTCAGTGTTTTATATTTTTATTGAAGATTTCTCCACTTTAGCACGACAAAATACGCCCTTTTTCACAAAAAAACAAACCATAATTGAGGATTACAACAGTGACGTTTGCTTGCCAGCTTTAAAAAACGAAAAACCCGGAATCGTGTTCCGGGCTTTAAGAATCTACCTCAACCCTAAGGTGATTACTCCCAATTATAACCATTTAAAAAACAAAAATCACATTAACCTGTTTAACAACAAATCGCTTATGAAAAGAGACTATTCAACTGCCTTGTTAACTTTAATTGCAAAACGAATTGCTTTGCGATACGAAAGTAATACATAGCAATTAAAAATGAATGAATAACGGATTAAAAACAGATTAAAATTTCGCAGCTTTGTATGGAAGGGAAATAACAAACTCGGATCCAACACCAATTACCGAAAAGACCTGTATGGTACCCTGGTGTTGTACAATAATCTTTTGAACTAAGGACAAACCAATACCGTGCCCTGAAACACCCCGCGAGTTCTGAGCCCGATAAAATGGTTCGAATATGAATTTTTGGTCTTCCTGAGGAATTCCTATGCCGCTGTCCCGGAACCGCAAAATGATATGTGATTCACTGGCATCGAGGACTATTTCCGATGTGTTGTTAAGTGAATATTTGCAGGCATTATCAATAAGGTTGCTGATGGCGGTTTTAAGCAACATTTCGTTTCCCGATACCACTAACTTGGAATCGTCAGTAATATGTTGACCAAATGCTATGTTGATTGTATATTTCCTTTTCCTTTTAAGTATCTCAGTCCTGATATTCCACAAAACATCATCAATACGGATTGGTGAATGCAAATCTCCTTTTTTGTCCGTGTTTGCCTGCGCTAAAAGCAATAAACGGTTCGACAGATCACTCAGCTTTTTTATTTCGCTTAATACCGACCCCAACGTTTTAAGATATTCGAGACTTGATCGTTCTTTCATTAACACAACCTCAATTTGACCTATAACAACCGTCAACGGCGTCCTTAATTCATGTGAGGCGTTGGCAATAAAGTCTTTTTGTGTTTTGAAGGCAGCTTCCAACCTTTCAAGCATGCCATTAAAGGTTTGGGCTAGTTTGGCAAGTTCGTCGTTTTCGTTACTGTGTGAAATGCGCCTGTCCAGGTTTGCCTCGCTGATGTTGTTTACTGACGCAATAATTTCTGAGACCGGAGCCAATGCGCGTGCAGCAAATATTTGTCCAGCAAAATAAACGATTATTAAACTTAAAACAAAAACAACAATCAAAATAATACGAAGATTGAACAATTTACTAAAGCCAAAAATATCGGTAGCAGCCACAAAAACAACCAGTTTCCGTGGGGTTCCTTTGTAGAAAACACCTGCTATTTCATATGTTTCAGTAGAATAATTTACAACATTGTTTTTCCGAACCTGATCAATTTGATGCGGAGAAATGCCCACTATATGATCGGTGTCGGTGTTGAAAACTACAATGTTATTTCCATCAAAAACCGTGATTTCCTCGTTGTGCATCCTCAGGTAATTGCTGAGATCGATGCTTCTGAGAACGGCGGCATCAACAACTTGAACATCCCACAGTAATTGAGCTATAAGATTTGCTTTGCTTTCAAGCCTTCCATAGAATTCATCGCGCCGGCTCTGCGAAAACGACAGGTATATGGCTATATAGGCCAATAAAAGAATTAGCGCTACTATGGTTAAAAACTGGTACGATAGTTTTTTTCGGATTTCCATTTACTTGGATTCAATATAGTAGCCTATTCCTATCTTGGTATGTATCAATTTCTTGTCGGAAAGCTTGTCGATTTTCCTTCGTAGAATATTAATGTAAACATCAACCACATTGGTTCCGGTATCGAAGGTTATTTCCCATATTTTCTCGGCAATCTCGGGTCTGGAAACTACCCTACCCTGGTTGCGCATAAGGTATTCGAGAAGGGCAAACTCTTTCGCCGTTAGTTCAATAGCATGTCCTGATCGGCGTGCCATTTTCTTATCCAAGTCGAGAATTAAATCGTCCACTCTAACGGTATTTTGTTGCTGGGTTTGAGTGATTGATCTTTTTGTAAGGGCTTTAATCCTGGCCATCAATTCTTTGAATTCGAACGGCTTAACCAAATAGTCATCAGCTCCGGCATCAAACCCAGTCAATTTGTCGTCGGTGGCTCCCAGGGCGGTTAGCATAATAATGGGAACGCTGGGGTTGACAATCCTGATTCTGCGACACAATTCAAATCCATTAATAAATGGAACGACAACATCTAAAAGAATGAGGTCATACTGGCCCCGTACAGCCAATCGTTCCCCAATCTGACCGTCATAGGCCACATCCACCTTGTGGTTTTGTTCCACTAAACCTTGCTTTAAAAACTCAGCCACTTTGGGTTCGTCTTCAACTATTAAAATTCTCATTCTACAACCGGACTAGGATTCAAAGTATTAACATTCAGGAAACTATTTCCGAAGTAAAAACATAAAAACCACGTGTGCAAAAAAACTAAATGCAAATATACGAACATTTCCAACTTAGAAATGAAGGAACCGCGTGCCAATCTTAAAATCAAGGAAATAAAAAAAAACAGCTGAAGCCATTAGAACATTCTAAAAATGTTAAAATTCTAACAATAAACTGTTTATATTATATTTTTTATTTTTTCTTCAATGGTTTGAATTCGGATAAACTTCTTTTTACTATTTTAGTCGAAATTTTAGAATACCCTACCATGAATAATTCTATTGTAATTGGTATCCTTTTGTGGACGTGCTTTTTTCATTCAACTCTATTGGCCGAAGCGAAACAACCCGAACAATTGTCAATAAACCAAGAAACCGTTGATTCTTTACATCAAACGTTACTTTCTTTGCTAAATACTCATGATTACGAAGCAGTTTATTCTTATATCGAGAAGATTAACCGCTTGACAGATGATGCCAATAGTAAAGTATCTACGGCCACTTTGCATAATATAGCCTTGTTGATGGAGCGGATTCCGGATTACGATTTATCCCTGAAATATCTTGATAAAGCCATAGCACAAGCTAATGAAGAAAAAAACGTTAACCGTTTTTTGCGATATAGGAGTGGTTTAGCCCCCTATTATTCGGACTAATTTTTAGAAGATATTGCAAACATAA
>JBBISE010000126.1:0-10879 GCA_037441445.1 Salinivirgaceae bacterium | reverse complement strand
TAGCACATATTGGATTCCCTGTACCAGCCAGAAGTTTGGAAACCTCCGTTTTTAATGGATTGCTTACCACAATTAATCTTTCGGACAATATAAATAAAGGATACAGACATTTTTACAATGAAGTATTGCGGGTAAAATACGTTGCCGAAAGGATTTGCCAGAATGGGGACATCTTTGTAGTGTTTGATGAACTTTTCAGAGGCACAAATGTAAAAGATGCCTTTGAGGCTTCATTGTCAGTAATTCAGGCATTTTCAAAAATAAAAAAGGGGGCATATGCAATATCAACACACATTATTGAGATTGCTGAGCAACTTGACCACAATTCCGACATTTTCTTTCAATATTTTGAGGCAAACCTGATAAACGAGGTTCCACACTATAGTTACAAGATAAAAGACGGTGTAACGGACGAGCGCATAGGAATGTATATTTTAAAGAAAGAAAAGGTCATTGAAACAATTGAAAATGCAGAGGATAGGCCAGTAATGGGGTTATTTAAGAAATAAACTCCGAGGTTTAAAAAAAAAGGAAATAAAAGGTAATCGGTCAACCGCATAAACTAAATCTCACTCTTTCTCAGTAGACTTTCGAGTTCACATTTAAGCTTTGGAAGATGTTTTATTATAATTTCCCATACTTCATCCGGAAGAATCCCAAAATAATCATGTGCTAAAACATTTCGAAAAGCATATATTTTTCGCCAATCAATGTGAACGTTTCTATCTTTAAATTCAGTTGAAAGTTTTGAAGAACTTTCTCCTAATGCAATAAAATTCATTAATGTGGCGTCAAAAGATTTTGTATCATTCTCAAAATCACTTACTGTAGATAGATGTTCTGTATATCGAAATATCTTTTCAATATTCTCAAGCATCAAGCTCAATACCAACCTATTATAATCAGACATAAATCACCTCCTTTAAAACCGAATCTTTAAAAATTGGTTTTAGTGCCCTTTCGTGGCAAACATCAACCGAAATTGAAAAGTGTTTCGATAAAAATTCTTTTAGAGCCATTCTTTTGTCAAAAATATCTTCCGCATTTTTTGACATATCAATAATAATATCAATATCGCTTGAATCACTTTGCTGATTTCGAGCATAGGAGCCAAATAATCCTATCTTTTCAACGCTGTAGCGTTGATAAAAAAGAGATTTATTCTGGCTCAAAAAATGAAGAATGGCTTCTCTGGTCATGATATTTCTTTCCTTTATATCCCTATACGTTGCAAAACAATGAAAAGGTATGCTAAAATACAAAAAAACATACAATTTACCAAGGAACCAATCTTTTTTCATCTTGCATTTAAAACTCATTCAAAACCTTCCTGAACCAGGCATCGGAAGCAGGAATCCACGTCGAATCTTTGATTCCGTATTGAATCAACCGATTTCCGCCAACATCAAACACAATGGTATCCGAAGTTGGGGTTATGACACCATAACCATAGTTGAAAATATAGCTTACTGGTTTTGAATAACCTGGACAAAAGATGTTGTGGCTAAAAGTATGGTTTGAATCCTTTATGTTAAACTGAGCCATCAATGAAGCAGGAATATCCGTTTGGGAAATATTCGCCGGGTTTACTTTCCCTTGGAAGCCATCGAGAAGGGCACCACCAGTGAAAATAAGCGGTATCCGGTAGTGCGCAGGTTGCTCGTGTCGAGAACTGAGGGGGAAATAGTGGCCATGATCGGCTACAAAAACCAATAGGGAATTTTCCCACATTACACTGTTTTTAAATTTATTGTAAAACAAACCAACAACACTGTCCGTAAAGGCGACGCTGTTCAGATAGCTTCCCAATGTAGTTCCATCGGCGAACGATGAAGTATATGGAACCTCGAACGGTTCGTGAGAACTTAGCGTAAAAACGCTATAAAGCAGGGGTTTGGGAGCATTGGAAATGTCATTAAAAAACCGTTCCATGACCACATCGTCCTGTACGCCCCATTTAGAGGTTCGTTGACGATATGAAAAATCGGACTGTTCAATTACTTTCTCAAACCCATTACTAATTAAGAAACCCTTGAAATTGGCAAAATCGGCATTACCGCCATAATAGAAACGGGTTTGGTAACCCCGATTTTGGAATCCGGCCGCCAGACGGCCTATTTTCGGGAACCTTTCAGGATACTGCATGATGGAACCATGCGGATGTGCCGGAGAACCGGAAAAAATGGCGGCAAGTCCTTTGTCACTGCGGTTTCCGGTTGCATAACAGCTTGGGAAAAAGTAACCTTCGCGGGCTATTTGGTTTAAATTGCGAGTTGCTTCTCTATTATCAACCTTATAGTCAATCAGGTTTGCCGTAAAACTTTCCAAAACCACGATTATTACATTGGTATTTTGTGTTTTAAATACCGAAACGGTATCCTGACATTCAGACTGAAAACGAGACAGATGGTGATTCAGGCTATCGTTCCACTCCATGTTCAATTCACGTTGCGGAGACACTAACGAGTTCATGAAATTCCAAGAGGCATTAATAGCAGCATGATTGAGCTCCTGATGCTGCGAAAAATAGGCTGAACTTACGTTCACTCCAGAAACATCAATACTACCTCGGGCACAAAGAAACAGTATAGGAAGCGCTATTAACCCATTGATTTGCCATAGTTTAGTAAAGGAAAGCCGTATTGTCGGAATAATTTTCTTTACAAACAAGGTTGTGCCAACAACCAATGTTAAAAATAGTAAAAGGAACACGATCAATCGTATGATCGATATCGATGCCGCAGCTTCTTTGGGTGTTCTAAGGTATTTAAAGACAGAAACATCCATTTTATATCCCCAGTACTGATACAACTCAGCGTCGCCAACAACGATGACGGCAAAGATCACTAAAATAAGCCCGGTTGCTAACCCGAAAATCCTGTACAGGTTATGTTTGCCCAAAAGAAAAACCGAGAAAACGTAAAGCACCATAGTGGCATAGGCGGCCATAGATAAATCGAGCCGAAAGCCGTAATAAAAAACCAACAATAAGTCTTTTATTCCGAATTCAGAAAACACGGGGTTCCAAAAAAGAAACACAAGGCGCGAAAGGGAAAGGAAAAGATAAAATGACAATAGAATGATGTTTTGCCAAATCCACCATTCTATTGATCCAAAGCGTATTGTTTTGTTTTCTGGCAATTTACCTATCACGGTGATTACTTGTACAACTTTTCCAGAAAGGCATAAAATTCAGGGTCATCGCCCACAAATTGTCCCAAATATTTTCCTTCGGGATCAATAATAACTTTGGTTGGAAACGCTTTTATGGTGTAAAGCGCCAAGATATCAAGGGGTTGCTCGCTAAACGCGTTCACATGTTGCCATGAAAGTTTATCTTCCGAGATGGCATTTAGCCATTCCTGCATATCCCTATCGGCGGCAATTCCAAGTACCTGAAGTCCTTTTGACTTGTATTTGTTCACCGTTTCGACAAATTTTGGATGGCTTATCCTACAGGGTTTACACCAACTGCCCCAAAAACTAATGACAAGGTAATTTCCCTTATAATCAGCCAGTTTTATAGATTTATTGTCCTTGTCGGTAAGGGTAAAATCGGGGGCCATTGTTCCGCCAATCAATTCGGGCGATTCATAAAAGTCATCGGCAACCAATTTTCCAAAGGCAGTGGCTTTAACCCTCTCTGATAATACATCATACAGCGCTTTCAGATCCTTCATCTCGTAGAATTGTGCAATGTACATTTTGATTATAAAGGGGGAAATATCCAGATCGTTATTTTTCTTAACAAAATCGGCATAAATCTCCACCAATCTCAAGTACTCTTCCCTTATCCTTTCACGTAGTTCGGGTGTGTCAAGTCCTGCTGACTGGGCGTTGCGCATTAAATCGACAAGGGAATCAACCAACACCTGCTGGTCCTTGACATGTTGAACCAAAAGATCCATTTGGTCGTTCATGGTGGAACCCGACAAACGGCTCAGGTGCATTTTCCTGACGTCGCCCTGCAAATGTATGGTCTCGCCGGGCTCAATAAAGAACTGAACGGGCATAGCCGGAACCGGTTCTTCTTTTGTTCCGCGCACAAATCGTGGGTCGTCCACAGCTAGCATGGCAACCCTTACCGTATCGATATTCCCTTTGAATTCGATTTTATCAGAAGAAGCTTTCAGACTGTCGATTCTGAATCCCTGGGGATTTGTTGGATCTTCAATCATCATAACTACATCGCTTCCACTAATACCGTCCATTTCAGCAATAACCGTATATGAACCGCTTTTCCCTTTGTCGGTACCGCAAGAGGAAAATAGAATTGCCATTGCAGGCAACAGAAACAAAATATTTTTCATTTTTTCCTAATTTGTGTATTCATAATGTATTTGAGTGGCAAAGATAATATTTCTTTTAGAGCTGGAATACATAATTCAACGCAGGACTAAGTAATTTGTTTTGAATATTGGATTTGATTTATTACCTTTGCTTAGTGTTCGAAAAGAAAACAAGATAAATCTAAAACAATGACATACAGACATTTTACCTCCATCATTCTTCTATTAAAAGCGCTTGGATGTTTTGCACAAGGTTCTTATACAGCCACTGATTTTATTACCAGCGGAGATTTTTCAATTTATCGAACAACTCGCTACCCGACAGAACCTCAAGAACTTGGTGTTTTTACGAACAACAATTGGGACTATCTGTTTCCTGAAAGTTTTGTGTATGATACAACCTTTGCAAAATCGGTTTCTGAAATTGGATTGGAGGATAGTTTTCCACAGGCTGATGTGTGTATTCAAGATTCGAATATGTATTTAATTCTGAACCACAACGACAACAAATTGTGGCTTTTAGGATTAGCAGCCACCATTAACGAAAACCAAATTCCTGTAATACTTCCCGATCCCATTGATGTCATGCATTTCCCGTTGACTGTTGGATCGGACATTTCCAGAGAACGCACTGTACCTGCAACATTTACCCCAGAACAATTAGGTGTATCTGCCGGAGATTTAGGAATTCCCGTTGAGCCGGACAGCATTCGGATTACATTCGAAATTACCCTTTCATCGCAGATTGTTGGTTACGGGATTTTTAATGGAATAAACGGCGCGTACCTCGAGGACAACTCACAGACCGTAGGCTACACCGTAAAAGTACTTTATTGGGGAATTTGGTGGCCGGTAAACTCACTGGCAAACTCACGAACTATCCACACCTTGAATTACTGGATGCCAGGATATGGACTCCCTGTCTGTATATTAAATTTAAATGCAGACGATCAGGTTGTTGAGTTTCGTGTTCAACCACCAATGGTTGTCTCTGTACAATCTCCTTCGTTGTTCGGTTTCGCAGTCTATCCAAACCCTGCCCGTGATTTTGTGGTTGTTGAACAAGTGGATACAAACCTTATTCAAATAACAGACTTAAATGGAAAAATCGTTCTTAAAAAAGTCGATTGTACTTCACACACAAAAATTGACATAAGCAACTTACATTCTGGCTTGTATATACTTTCGACAGGAACCTCGAAAACGAAATTAATTAAGCATTAACTCATTTTCAGCCACCCATGATTGTCTTCCCCAATTGCAAAATAAACTTAGGCCTGCATATACTTAACAAGCGTCCTGACGGTTATCACAACATTGAAACTGTGATGCATCCCATCAATTTGTTTGACGTGCTGGAATTTATGCCCGATAGGTTTGACTCGTTGACCATCACTGGGCTTGATTTGGGTGTGTATAACATGGCCGACAATTTAGTTTACAAAGCACTGCAATTGATCCGTCAATTTGGTGACATTCCACCTTTGAAAATTCACTTGCACAAGGCTATTCCAGCCGGAGCAGGACTGGGAGGGGGATCTGCCGATGCTTCGTTTATGCTTCGTGCATTAAACGATAATTTTTCATTGAATCTCCCAATCAACAAATTAGAAACACTGGCAGCCCAATTGGGTTCCGATTGCGCTTTTTTTGTCTCCAACAGACCTGCGCTGTGCGAAGGGCGGGGCGAAATCCTTTCGGACATTACCCTTGATTTGTCAAAATACACTATAGCCCTTGTAATTCCAGCAGTCCATATAAGCACTGCAGAAGCCTACTCGAAGGTAAAACCAGACAACAACAGGACAGCACTGTCAGAAATTTTTGCCATGCCCATTGAGGAGTGGAAAAGCTATTTGGTAAACGATTTTGAAGTTGCGTTATCTGAAAGCTACCCCGTATTGCAAAATATTAAGTCATTTCTTTACAGCAAAAATGCCCTGTACGCATCGCTCAGTGGATCGGGATCGACGGTTTACGGAATCTTTAGACAAAAGCCCGATTTATCATTATTACAAAAAGATCATAAAGTTTACATAACCAATTGGGAATAGACACGCTAAAACACGTAGCAAAACCAACAAGGAAAACGCTCTCTGCTGTTTGGCCAGGCCGGCATTTGTTAAACTTTTCCTAATATTTACCGTTTCTAGAACGATATTTGTTTCTTAAGACCTACCTTTGAATTTCGAATCTTAAAATGCAAAAAAAATGAAGTTTATTTTCAGAACCACTGTCCATGTTGTAATAACGGTCCTGCTATTGCCAATGGTGGCATGTAGCCAAATGATAAACGAGGACGTTTTAAAATTAATGCGTGTTCTTAATTTGGTCGAAGCCAATTATGTCGATACAGTTAACCGATATAAAATTACCGAAGCAGCCGTTGTTGGCATGTTGAAGGAATTAGATCCTCACTCCTATTACATCACAAAAGAGGAACTGTCGAAAGTGAATGAAGAGATGTCAGGGGCATTTGAAGGTATTGGTGTACAGTTTAATATTATGAACGATACTCTCGTGGTAGTTTCGCCCATTACGGGAGGACCTTCGGAACGGGTTGGCATTCTTGCCGGAGACCGAATTGTTTCCGTTGATGCTGAAAACATTGCTGGCAATGGCGTTACCAACGACAAGGTTTTCAAGCTCTTACGCGGACCAAAAGGTTCAAAGGTTGAACTGGGTATTAAACGTTTGGGTATTAAAGGCGTGGAAAATTATACTGTCATCCGCGATAAAATTCCTATTTACAGTCTCGATGCATCATTTATGGTTAATCGCAATACCGGTTACATCAAACTGAACCGTTTCTCGGCCACAACAATGCGCGAATACTACGATGCCATGGGAAAACTGGCCGCACAGGGAGCAAAAAACCTTATACTGGATTTAACAAACAATGGTGGAGGGTACATGAACATGGCCATTGACCTGGCCGATGAGTTCCTCGATCAAGGTCAACTGGTGGTTTACACTGAAGGAAACAAAGTCCCCAAAGAAATTTTTAATTCCACGCCCAGAGGTGGATTGAAATCCGGCAAAGTTGTTATCATGGTCGATGAAGGATCTGCCTCGGCATCCGAGATTGTTTCCGGAGCTATACAGGACTGGGACAGAGGTGTCATAGTGGGGAGAAGAACTTTTGGTAAAGGGTTGGTTCAGAAACAGTACCCTCTTGCCGATGGGTCAGCAATCCGATTAACCATAGCACGCTATCACACGCCTACAGGCCGCGTTATTCAACGTCCCTACGAAAAAAATGACAAAGAGTACCACAAACAGATTTCAAAGCGCTATGAAAAAGGCGAAATGTTCTCCATGGACAGCATTAATTTCCCTGATTCGTTGAAATACAGCACCTTAAAATTAGGTCGATCTGTTTATGGCGGAGGGGGTATTATGCCCGACATGTTTGTTCCAATTGACACCTCAACCTATACCAACTTTTACCGGACACTGATTCGAAAAGGCATTTTAAATCAATTTGTCCTTTCTTACCTTGATGAAAACCGCAAAGCCCTGAATTACAAATACGACAACTTTGAGCAGTTCAATAAAGGTTTTGAAGTCGAAGAAAACCTTGTAGAAGCCTTATTGGCGTACGCTGCAAAAAGCGAAGTAAATCCCGCAGAAGGCGATATGGAAAGAAGTGGGGCGTCAATACGCATTCAGCTCAAGTCATTATTGGCCAGGAATTTGTACGATCAAAACGCTTTTTTTCAACTAATTAACGAGTTGGATCCTATTTATAAAGCTGCCGTGGAAATTATATCAGACGACGATTTCTATAACAACATCTTGACAAAGAAAAAATAATATTTTCAACTATTCATCTGTATCAAGCCAAATAGTTCTGACCGCCTGTTTGGCTTGATTCTTTTTATTGTAAAAAGTATGTTTTCACAAATTTTCGATTGGATTACCGAACAATGGGTTGAAGTACTTGCAACCGCATTTGGGTTAATTTATCTATATTTCTCGGTTAAACAATACATTTTGTTGTGGTTTTTCGGGTTGCTCACATCGGCGCTATACATCTATGTGTACTTTAGCTCAAGGTTTTATGCCGATATGTCGCTACAAATATATTACGTCATTATTAGCCTATACGGATGGTTTTATTGGTCAAAAGGTGGACAGAACCATTCCATCCTGAATGTCTCAAGGGCGTCTTACAAAACACTAACAGCATGTCTGATAATCTCAATGGTGCTGTGGTACGCTATCTTTTATGTGCTGCAATTCACCAACACGGATGTTCCGGTTGGAGACGCGTTTACAACTGCCACTGCCATTGTTGCAACGTGGATGTTAGCACGAAAATTCATCGAAAACTGGCTGTTCTGGATTGTGATTGACTTTGTTAGCCTAATTCTCTACATCCAAAAAGGATTGTGGGCAACTTCGGTTTTGTTCGCGGTTTACACCATTGTTGCTGTAATCGGTTACTTTGAATGGAAACGGAACATGAAAACCGCGCTGTAACTCAATCGGCAACTTTTTCAGTAAGGCTTTTAAAGCCCTTTCCCAGAACTTCATTTGCCTCAATAACAGTCATGAAGGCTTGAGGATCGACTGTGAGGATAAAATCCTCGAGCAAAGCTACTTCGCGACGGTTTACCGAAGTAAAAATTATTTTCTTCGTGGCACCGTTATACATCCCTTCTCCGGTTATGAAAGTTCCTCCGCGGTTTAAGTCATTTATAATTTTATTGCGAATTTCATCGTGTTTGTCACTGATAATAAACAAAGTACGATCGTAGCTCATTCCTTGCAACACTACGTCAATAACTTTTCCCATTATAAAAATAACAATCCACGAATACAGGGGGATTTTCCAATCACCAAAAGCAATAAGGCCAACAACAACAATGCATGAGTCAACAATAATCATAAGTTGGCCCAAAGGTATCCGGGTGTATTTACCCACAATCATGGCAATAACATCGGTTCCGCCCGATGTGGCCCGTGCTTTAAAGATAAAACCTACTCCAATGCCCATTAGCAATCCTCCAAAAATGGAAGCCAGCAAATCGTCGCCCTCAATTAACGGCTTAAACCCGGAATAATAGCTGAGTACATCGACAAAAATTGCAGTAAGGACAAACCCGGCAAAGGTTTTAGCCCCAAAACGCGGCCCCAGTAGCCTAATTCCCAGTAAAACCAACGGGATATTGAATGCCAGGGCGGTCATGCCCACAGGCAGCCCAAACGTGTGGTGGATTACAATGGAAATGCCATACACTCCGCCGGGAACAATCTTGTGTGGAGTTATAAAGAAAACGTACCCAACTGAAAGAATGAACGTTCCCAACACAATGAAACTATAAGCCTTAAACCATCGTTTGGAAAATGGTTTTTCGTATGAAACAAATGACCCCATGATTTCTTGATTTGTAGAGCACAAAGATACGAACTCCCCAAAACCGGAATAACGACAAAAATCATGAAACGCCCATGCCGACAAACAATTTTTCGATACACATGAGGATGAGCAACAACGGCTTGAAGTTCCATGTGACCAAAATTAAAAATTTTAAACACATGGAAAAAAATCAGCACGGAATTTCTCAGGGTGTAGAAGGCTTATAGACGATTCCACCAATTGGGCACCTCTTCGCAGGAGAAAAAGTAAAATAGGATGTCACGAATTCCTTCTGATATGTTACGTAATCGGAAATATTGGATAAATATTCCCCTCTTTTGGTGGAGTGATTGAAAACCAGGTTAGACTTCATTTCAGCATGGTTTGACTTAGAAGATTTTTCTTTCTTACAGCTGACATACTTCCCAATAATATGGGTTTCTAAATTGGTCATTACCTTTTGGATATCGGTTTTTACGGCACAATAAGGAATGCGAAAAGCATTCAGTCCAGGACTTTCCAAATAGGCTTGTCTTTGGGCATCGTAATCGGTTTTGTTATAGTGGCTGCTGCCGTCAATTTCAATAATTAACCCAATTAGCAGCTACCCGTCGTCAAATCCCCAACCCTAAAACCCGCAACCAGAATATCATCAATTTGCTCTGTGTCGCCGGCCCATTCATCATATTGTTCTTGAAGTTTTGTTTCTTGCTGTTGCATTGGAAGTGTTTCTATTTTGGTAATCAGTTCCTTAAAACGACTTTTCGTAAATTTTTGCTTTGTCCCTTTCTGAAACTGGTCGGCAAAACCGTCGGAAAACAGGTATATTGTGTCTCCGGGCTGTATATTTATATGATGGTTGGTAAACGACTCTTTCTCATTAACATAAACGCCAATAGGCATGGAATCGGGTTTGAATTCAATCAGGTTGTTTTCTTCTTCATGTTTTCAGAATAGCCACAAAGGCATGTTAGCACCGGAATATTCAATAACGTTTTTTTGTGGATAAATCACCACCAGTGCCAAATCAATCCCGTCGCGGGCTTCCTCGTGGTTTCCCGTCTGTTCCATAATTTCGGCAGTCCTCTCGTTGACAATGGTTTCCAACCGCAACCGCTCTTTTTCGATATTACGGATGCTAAGTTTAACATCCCGACTATCACGAACACCGCCATGAAACGCCCATGCCGACAACCGATTTTCCGACACACAGGCGCATGATTAA
>JBBISE010000125.1:0-11019 GCA_037441445.1 Salinivirgaceae bacterium | reverse complement strand
ATATATCAATATTATATATGTTGCAATAGATCATTTTGACCCTGCAACGATCTCAGTTTTGCCGTTATTGATTCGAGTTAGGACTTCATTAATTTTCATATCACATTCACTAATCTTTTGCTGATAAAACATATATGCATCGTAAGCTTGCCTGAGTGAAAACAAGCCCGATTCAGTATATCTGCCTTCCAGTGCGGCCATCATTTGCTGTTTTTTTGTTCTCAAAACTTTTGCATGACACAAATTTGTTAAAACCTCCCTGTCCCTTTCTCCGTTTAAAATAGCCTCAATTATGGCCATTCCACTGACTCGGTGTGTTTGGCTCAAAACCTCTTTTAAACGGATATTCATCAGCGTAAGAGCCTGATGCATTTTATTTACATGCATTGAGGCGGATTGAATATGATCTTCCCTGAGTCGAATATAACTTCTAAGTTCTTTTATGTCTGCATCAACCACTAAGCAACGATTGAGCAATCCATGAATATGCAATTCTAAAATCCATTGGCAATCCTTAACATCGGTTTTGCGACCCGGAAGTTGTTTGGTTTGCCTTCCATCAACTAACCAAACATCTAATTTGGCTTCTTCCAATATCTCATAAAGCACAACCCAATATACTCCCGTTGCCTCCATGGCAACCGTTACAACCTTATGAGATAATAGGTAATTTCTCAATTTAATGAATTCCTCTGTATAAGTATAAAAACTAACAACAGGTTGTCCCTCAATAGCTACAAACACTTTCTTTGCACCAATGTCGATGCCACATGCGTTTTCTCTAATTCTTCTCATAACCCATCTTTTTTTTAAATTTCGAGTTACACCCAAAAGGGAATCAATTATTACACTAATAGCAAGGCTATCAAACGGACATCATTCTATTACAGAAAAGTACCAAACATTACGCCTCCATCTTTTGGAACTATACTCAGGAACAGGCAATATGCACTATTCGCACTTCAGTTACACTGTATAACTCGAAAAACAAAGGTAGCTACGGATTTTATGTTTGTCATTACACATCACGGATTTTTAAAAAAAATCTTCCCACTCAGGATGACATTCCGTTGCGAGGAAAAGAGAGGGGAAAAGCAGGCGGCGCAGCCGCCTGCTTTTCCCCTCTCTTTTCCTCGCAACGGAATGTCATCCTGAGTGGAGGCACGAAGCGAAGGATCTCGCATAAGCGATAAGTTGCTTGATAATCATCCTCTTGTGTGTCAAAGATAGGTTGGCTTTTTTTATTGACATGTTTAATGTTTATTCCTCTCCTCAATCTCAAACCCTTTCAATTCCACCGGCATCACGATAACATTTACACCGAAAACTGGTTCAAGAATAGGTTGTCCCATCGAAGCCCACAATTCTTTTTGCTGCATGACAAACTGGAGGAATTTTATTGTTTCCACAGGGTTTTCGCCATTTTTTGGCATGGTAATGCCGTAGGTAATGGCCTGTCCCGGCAGAGTTAAACTGTCAGTAGGTGTTTTGCCGGCAACGGTCACTGAAACGGTGGCGTAAAATTCGTTCAGAGCTGGATTTTTCAGGTTTACCGAATCGCTAAGCAATAAAGTTTTAAGTCCATGCTGCAATGCCACCGAACGGTACAGGAAAATATAGTCAATTTCGCCTTTCCCGAGCAACGGAATTAAATCGGTTTCTTTTGAGCGCATATATTTTCGGTCTTTTTCCAAAAGGGATGTGGCAAAACCGGGCTTTTCAATCATTTTTTCAGCCAGCCTAAGTGTCATTACCGTGCGGTATCCACAGGGATCTTTATCAGGGTCGGCGCGGCCAACACGGACATCGGAGCGCATCAGGATTTCTGTCCAATTTTTATCGTTGATTTCCAGAGAATATTTAGACTTTTCCAGATAGACAATCGAGATTTCGTTCGAAGCAAAAATAAGGTTCCATGATGCGTGTTGTGGAATAATTAGCTCATCAATTATGGTGTGATCGGCCAGCATCAGCAAGTCGCATGGGCGACTCAATTCCGTAATTTTACGTGCCGAGGAGAGGCTTCCGGCGGCTTCGGGTTTGATAATAACCTCTGGGTTTTGCTTGTTGTAAGCCTCGATACATTTATGGACAGGAACCGTCAGACTTCCGGCGTGAAAGATAGTAATTTCGTTGCCCTTTTTGTTGCTGCATGCGGTTACCAGGACAACGAATGCGAGGAGGAGTAGCGGTTGAAATTTTTTCATATGTTTATAATTTTTCAGTTTAAGGTCATATGGAACTTACCACGATTGAATTGATAAATCGACGAAGTCAATAATCATTCCCTTGTGTGATTTAATAATTATTCAATCGTGGGCGTTTCATATGTTTATAATTTTTCGGTTTACGGTCATATGGAACTTCATGCCGACTTTAATCATGCCCCTGTGTGTCGAAAAATCGGTTGTCGGCATGGGCGTTTCATATGTTCAAAATTTATCAGTTTAAGATCACCTGGAATTTACCACGATTGGATAATCATTGACTTCGTCGATTTGACAATTCCCTTGAGTGATTTATTAATTATCAATCGTGAGCGTTTGATGAGTTTATGTCTTTTTGTTGCATTGATATTGCTTGTCATCCTAAGCAGAGCGAAGGATCCCCAGACGGCAAGCGATTTATCCCGTTGCGAGTTGGTACAGATTCCAATTTCTAAACTGCTCCGAAGGAGCAGAATGTAAATAACCGCCGGTGAAACCGGTGGAATGATAGAAAATAAAGGCTTTCAGCCCCGAAGGGGTTGAATATATCCTTTGTTTACAATACTTCATTTCCACGCTCACACTTGTTGGATAGATTCTAAAACTTCACCCCAAGCTCCAAAACCATAAACCGTCCCGGTCCAACGGCGCCTTTGCTTTCGTAAATTTGTACGTTGAACAGGTTTTGAATGGAATAGGATAGGTTAATATGGTTTAAAAATTCGCGCTGAACTTTTACATCCACCGTAAATACTTCGGCATACTGGTCGCTTAAAACAATGTCGTCATAAACATTTTGATCGTTAATAAACATTTTTCCGGTATATCGACCTGTCAAACCGGCATTTACATATTCCGTTTTCACTATTCCACCCATTGCAAACGAATGTTTGGGTACGTCGCTTAGATATTTTCCTGTCAAATCTACATTGGCAACTGCACTCGCAGGATTGTATTGCTTTATTTTCGAAATGTTGAATGCGTAGCTTCCAAAACATGTCAGATAGGAGAACGGTGATACGGTGAAATCAGCCTCAAATCCATAAATGTCCACATTCGAAATGTTAGAGCGAATCATTATTGGGCGGTTTCCGAATCCCATGTCAATGCTGTCGCCTGTGGAAACGTAGTACAAAAAGTCGGTTCCCAGGGAATAGTAGGCACTGGCCGAAAACCGTGCCCACGAAACGGGTTTATAGTCGCCACCAACCTCGAAGTTGTTGATATATTCGGGCTTCAGGTCAGGACGTGCCACCTTGAAACCGCCACGCACGCGCCCCGATCGGCACAAATCATCCAACACCGACGGACGAAATCCACGGCTGTACCCACCATAAATCCGGTATGTGTCGTTTGGTTTGTATTGCATTGATAATCGTGGACTAAAGGCGCCCCATGTCTGGTCAGCTAAACCGGAAAATTGGTATTGATCCATAAAAACAGTCTCTGCCGAAGGATGGTGAATCAGGAATGCCCCATCGTAAAATCGGGAATGGTCAAACCGAACGCCGCCAATTATCTTCACTTTCTCTTCCATAAATGAGAGTTCGTCTTGCAGATAAACCCCGTAAAAATCAATTTTCCCACGATTGTCAACCTGGTCGGTAGAAGTGTAATAGATGTCCGATGCATCGACTGAACCATTGCGAACGTCGAACCCAGTTGAGATAGTGTGGTTTTGCCAAATGTAGCTTACGCCCGACAAAAAGCCATAGTCTGTTCGTAGTGAAAGTACATCGTACCAGGTATAATCGTCTTTTTTCCATTCACTTACCCGCTTGTAATCCTCGCGCTGGTAAAACAAGGAAGCATTCCAATTCAGTAAGTTTTCTTTGCCCCGAACCGTTGCCCGCAGGCTGTAGGTATCGTGATCGGTGGTGTTTCCGTGGGGTTGATATACTTTTTCTCCTGTTTCGCGGCGGTCATCATAGATGGAGAAATCAATATCGGCCGAAAAGCGTTCTGTTTTTTGATAACCAGCTTTGGCGTTTATGAGTTTTTCTTCGAACGTTGAATTTACAATGTATGGATTTGCAGCTATGTCCGTTTCTGATTGGGTAATATATCCATCGCTGGTTCTATACATCCCGGAAGTTGACCAGTAAAACCCGTTTTCAAATTTTCCTCCAAAATAGGCTTTCCCTCCATAGGTGTTGTAGGTTCCATAATTTCCCGAAACATTTCCCACCAACAATTTCGAGGGTCGTTTGCTGACCACGTTAATAATTCCACCCATGGCATTTCCCCCATACAAGGCCGATCCGGAACCTTTAACAACCTCAATGCGTTCAATTTCGCCCGTTGAAATCAGGTTCCAGTTTACCGACCCGCCATCGGATTTGTTTACCGGAATTCCATCGACCAGCACCAGGACCCGGGCTTGTTCCTTCCCGCTCACGCCACGCATGGAAACAGTTGACTTGTGCGAGAAAAGGCCAAACGACCGGGCTGTTTGTACTCCGGGTAGAAGTGTCAGGATTTCGTCAATGGATTGATTGCCTGTTAATTGTAACTTTTCGGGTGTAATGACTTCAACCCTTCCCGGAATTTTGCTGATTCGGTTTTCTGTTCGAGTGGCCGAGGTCACAATTTCGTCGAGCGATTTCGTATCCTCTTCTAATTCTATGACAACTGTTTTGGTTTGTTTTTCAAATAGTTCTACGGTTGTTTTTGTTGTTTTATATCCCAGATTGGTGACCATAATCTCGGTTTTTCCTTGAGCAGGATTTTCCGCCACAAATTGTCCATTCTGGTCGGTAACAAGAACCTTTTTTCCCACTTTTACATGAGCTCCCACTATCGGTTTTCCGGTCAACTTTTCCTGAATAGTACCTGAAATGGTGTTTTGGGCAAAAGTTGTCAACCCTGTCATAATGAACATAATGCAGGTAAAAAATATATATCGTGTGTTCATAATCGTTTATTGTTGAACTTTAATTTCCAGCTCCATGTAGCCTGTGGAAACCACATCGGCATGAAGAACGCGAACCAAACCATATTTCCCGTCGTGGGTTTTGAAGGGAATGATGCGACCCGTGTAGCAATATTTGCACAAACCACTGGTACTTCCGGGCAAGTATGCCGAAACCAGAAGGCTGTCGTTTTGTGCTGCTATGAATTTCGTGCTGTCTATCAAATCGTTGTCCGATGTGTAGTAATCGTACAACGTTGAATTTCGCACGGCCCAATCCCGTATTTGAGGATAATGACCTGTCACAGAGCTGCTTCCCGAGTAGGCCGGACAGCAGAGTGTGGGCGACATGGTTCCACTGGTCAAATAGACAAATCCCACCAGATCAATGGTTTCTTCGGCGCCCTGCACTGTTGTGGCCGAAAAGACCTGTCCGTTGTGCAAGTCAAGAAACTGGGGAAATTCGGCGTTGTGCTGCATCCCAATTTTTATTGAGGGGAAGTGATTTATGGGGCCGTAGGCCGATCCTTCGCCCAGTAAAACCGTTCGTTGGATTTTGGCTGAATCGCGGTTGGCATTCATGACCATAAACTCCCATAATTCTGTTTCAGCAGCCGATTTTATGGCATTAAACTCTTTTGAATAGCCTCCTTGAGGATTGTAAATTCCCTCATCATATTCAACAATGGCAGTGCCGTTTATTCGTCGGGTTATGCGCAGATTTGTAAGGGGAGCACTGCCTTCAACGGCAGTAATGCCAAATTTCAGTTTTCCACCGACGGGTACAAGAGAACCATCGGCAGTGTAATCGCCATTTTTCAAAAGGATAATGGGCTTAACCTTTTCTGTCTCTTTTTCGGTACAGGAGAAGAAAAGTATGCTTAAGAAAATAACGAAAAGTAGTCTTGGATTCATAATGTTATTGTTATCAAACAAGTAAAAAAAAACACACCTAATAACTGATCCATTGCAGGAATTATTAGGTGTGCCAAAAGCTGAGAAAATCAGCGATAAAAAGGGAAAGCTTAATTTGCTTTGTATTTTTTGTATTCGAATTCAACATATCCATCAGCACCCTGAGCAACTGAAAGCACTTTGTAAATAACAAATGTGCTGTCAACAGTCATAAATGCTCTGATATCGTCAACTTGCAAATCTTTTGCTTTACGGATGCCGCTTGTTTGGGTTTCGTTGAAATAGCTCCAGATTATTTCGTTTCCATCTTGAATTTGGTCGAACTGAGCTACGGTGATTTCCGAAGTGGTTTCAGTAAAATGAGTTTCGTTTTTTGTTGTCCAGTTTTCAGGAGCTGTTTCGCCGGTAAAGATTCCGGTAATGTTTGAATCCGGGCCTGCTAACGAAATATTGTTGCCACCTGCCTCTTCGTAGAAGCAAAGAAGGTCAATTTTGGCTTGATTCTCAGATGCCAAAGTCTGGTTGTACACCATTTTGGTTTCGACTGAGAAGAAAGCTCCAACGGTTGTATTTGTTTGCGCACCCAGTTTGGCGATATTTTTTTGTGGAGCATCATCCTTGTCTTCTTTACAACCTGTAAATGACACATTCAATGCAGTCAAGACTGCTACTATGGTTAAGAATTTTCTCATCATGGTTTCGTCCTTTTTAGTTTATTAATCGATGTGTATGGATTTGCATAACGCATGCAAAGAAAAATAAAAAGTTTGGGAGTTCAAAATAAAACGGGCGAAATAATTTCGGGTGAGTAAACCAACCATTAATGGCAATAGCTCTTACTTTGGGAAATCTTAGTTTAGAATAGTTTTTACAAATCAAAGGAAAATTAAATCAGCTCGAGTGTTTTTGGGTTTTGTTCGAAAGCTGTACCAATAACAACCAGGTTTGCACCAGCATCAAAGGCCGCATTAATTTGTTCTATATCTCGTAGTCCCCCTCCCACAATCAAAGGTAGGTTTACGGCGATTCTGATTGCCCTTATTATTTCGGACGGTACAGGGAATTGCGCACCTGAACCCGCTTCCAAATAAAGAGCTTTCAAACCAAGCATTTCTCCCGCTAGGGCTGTGGCAACGGCAATGTCGGTTTTGTTATGGGGTATTGGCAATGTGTTGCTCATGTAGCGTACCGAATTTATAGTCCCGCAATCGAAGAGCATATACCCGGCAGGAATAGTTTCCAAACCGTATTTTTTTATAATGGGAGCCGAAACAACGTGTTGTCCTATCAGATATTCAGGGTTGCGGCCCGATATAAGTGAGAGAAACAATACCGCATCAACATTTGGATTAACCTGCAACATATTCCCGGGAAACAAGATCACGGGAAGATTACAGTGTTTTTTTATGGACATCGAGAGTTCTTCGGTATTGTTGAAAACTAAACTTCCACCAACGAACACGGCAGAAAGTTTTTGCTGTATTTCTTGTTTTTCCAATATCGACAGTGATTCCGGCAAAACTTTATCGGGATCAATCAACAAAGCTATATTTCTATCACGGGCAAAAAGGGTCTCAAAAACCATGGCTTATGTTTTTTTCGTCAACAATCCAAACCAATTTATAATCCCCGAATGTCTCGAGAATCAAACCGTCAAGTAACACATTTTTTTTTAAAAAATTGCAGGTGATTGATCCGGATTTGAAATTTTCGACCTTCTCAATTTTTATATCTTTTTTTAAATCAATTTCTCCTTTACCATAAAGTTTAAATACGGCTTCTTTAGTGCACCAATAGGTTGTTAGCTCCTCGTTGGTTGAAATTGCTTTTAATTCGTCTTCCGAGAAGGCACGGTGTGCAATTTTTGCCACGCGTGGTGTAACTCTTTCAATATCAATGGCACAAGGAAAATCCGACACTATGACAGTAACCATGTCATTGGAATGGGAAATGCTGATATTGTATCCGGATATAGAAGGTTTGCGGTTGTTGTTATAAGAAATTTCAGAGGAGATTTGGAGCACATCCTGAAGAAGAAGCCGAACAGCCAACCACTCTTTTTTTCGCTTATCGTGGCTGATTCTATCATATAGCGTCTCTTCTGCTGCCCCTAAACGTACCTTTTCCCAAAGAAAAGCTGGCTCCTCGGTTGTTTCCCAAATCGCTAATGAATAGTGTTTGTTCTGTCGGTGTTCAATAAGGGGCATTCTATTTCCAGCGTAAAGTGCTCAATATGTGCTCGATATCCCTTCGGGAAAAATCAATTATGGGGGCTAAAGAATCCTCGTTTGGACGACTGGCAATGTATAACGAACCACGCAAGAAATGCTTTAATGAATCGGTCACAGCAAATTGGATATTGCTCGCAACATCTCCCCGAATGCGATAAAGGGTTCCAAAAACTTTATTTTCGGGATGATTTATAAGAATTTCTTCAATCCCCGATGCTTTTATGGTATGTTTGTACACAAAATAATGAACATCCTCTGCCAGCCCTGCCAAATTGCCCTTAACAGGTTTGTAACTGAAATGAATAGTTGTTCCATAATGTTGATAGGATAGGTCGAACCAGAATTCTTCTGCAGGACTATTCCTATGCACCATGCTCATGTAAACCGGTTTTTCGAACTCTGTAAATGCGGGTAGCGAAAGGGGTTCATATGTCTGGGGAGGAAATGCAAACCGAAGATAGCCCATGGGGCGTGGGGTGTATTTCTCGCGGCATGAAAAACCAAGGGAAACAAGCACGAAAACAATGAATAAGAGTGGTATTTTCTTTACCATGGGAGTGTTTGTGAGGTATTGTTCAGTTTTCAGGTTGGATTTTCACCTGAATTTTCTTTATCCTTCGATTGTCAACCGATTCTATTTTAAACTCGAACCGTTCAATGTTAAGAATATCATATTGTTTAGGCATTTCGCCAGTGTGTTCCAGGACAAGTCCTGCCAACGTGTCGGCGTTAACATTGTTAAAAACATTCCCATCGTAGCCCACGATTCGACAGAAATCGTTGATAGAAACTTTTCCCTCGAATAAATAGGTGTTTTCGTTGACGCGGGTATGATGACGTTCTTCTTCGTCGAATTCGTCGCTAATTTCACCAATAATCTCCTCAATTACATCTTCGAGGGTAACAATCCCTGAGGTGCCTCCATATTCATCAACAACAATGGCCATGTGTATGTGTTTTTCCTGTAACTCCTCAAGTAATTCGTTTACACGCTTATTTTCAGGAACAAAGTATGGTGGACGGATTAAAGACTGCCATCCAAATGTCTCTGGTTTTTCTAAATGGGGGAGCAAATCTTTGATGTACAATACTCCTTTTATGTTGTCGAGTGAATTGTGGTAAACCGGAATTCTGGAGTAGCCCGAAGACATAATGACATGCAGGAGGTTTTTAAAGTTAGTTTTTATATCCACCGTCACAATGTCAACCCGGGGTTTCATGATTTCGCTAGCCTCGATACTCGAAAATTCAACAATGCCTTTGAGAATATCTTCCTCTTCGGTAGTGACGTTTGATGTTAAGTCAATGGCATCCGATAACTCATCAAATGAGATGGATTCTCGTTTTTTTACCCGATTATCAATTATTTTGGTTCCCCTAACCAGTAAATTGCTTAAAGGCCGAAAAAAGGCTGATGCTGCGGACATTGGTGTTGCCATGGTTTGGGCGAAAACAACGTTGTTGTGTGTGGCATAAACCTTGGGCATAATCTCGCCAAAAAGCAGAAGAAGAAAAGTTATTCCAACTATCTGGATAAAAAAGCCAAATAATGGAGTGTTGCTGAAATCAAAGACCATATTGGTTAACGATGCCGCCAAAATTACGATGGCAATGTTTACCAAATTATTACTTATAAGTATTGTACCCAAAAGACTCTTGGGTTTTTGTAAGAGCTGAATTAGTTTTTCTGCGTTTTTTGTCTTTTTTTTCTTCAATAGATCGACATCAGAAGGGGTCAGCGAGAAAAAAGCCACTTCAGAACCTGATACTAACGCCGAAAGGATGATTAAAAACAGTAGGATAACCAAACCAATGAAAAATTCAGCATTCAAGTTTTCGGCATGTATGACTAACCCCGCCGCGGGGTATGGTTCTGTGTCCAAAATAAGGATATTTGGTTTAACATTAATGCATTTTGCCTACACTACACGTCGCGCAGGCAAAATGCCACGAAGATTAAAAGGGTAAATCATCGGTTTGGTTTTCGTACTCATCAACTGAGTAACCCCCGCCTGCAGGTTCCGATTCGTTCGCAGTGCTGCTGGAAACGGGTTTTGTGTCCGATTGTCCTTGTGGACGACCTAACAGTTCGAACCGCTCGGTAATGATTTCCGTAATGTATTTTTCCTGACCACCCGATTCGTACTTACGGGTACGGATTTTTCCTTCAATCATCAACTGGGTTCCTTTTTTTACATAGTCTTCAACAACTTTGGCCAGTTTTCCGCCTACGACCACGTTGTGCCAGTCGGTACGCTCCTGCAAGGCGCCTGTTTTGTCCTTGTAGCGTTCGCTTGTTGCCAGTGGAAAATTGGCTAAACTGTTGTTCTCGAAATGTTTGATATCAGGATCTTTTCCAACACGTCCCAATAAAAATACCTTGTTTACTGACATAAGTGCAATTTTTTGATTTTTAATTAAACGCTGTAAAAATACGATTTTTTTAGATTTTGGCAAAATCATAAATTGGAAATAAATTTCTCAATACAGTAAAAGGCAACTAAGCATAATTTTTGTCATACAATAGAAAAGAAAAACTAAATCGGGCTTCATGAATGATTTTATGCTTTTTTAACGGCTCGGACAATGAGCCAGTGTTTTACTTAAAAAAAGCATCATGGAAACGAAAAAAAGTCCCCATGCCGACCTTAACCCACGAATGGGTTTGTTCATGCAAATTGGTTTGGCAGTAACAATTGGTCTGAGATCGTTGCAGGGTCAAAATGATATAATGCAACCTATATTTTATTGATAT
>JBBISE010000124.1:0-11094 GCA_037441445.1 Salinivirgaceae bacterium | reverse complement strand
TCCTTTAAACGGGCAAGTCTTGTAAGCCTTTATTTTACTTGACTTCCCGTTTTTTTCAAGCGATTTATTTGCAGATTTAAGGAACTAAACGATATTATTTCGTCAGTTGCATCCTTGGCCTATTCAATCGCGCCAAAATATAGCCCCATGGCAGCAATGGCCGTCAGCACGACAATGATTCCGCCTGATATTTTGTTCATCCACCACAACTGCTTTAAACGGAACTTGTGACGAAAAAGATTAACAATGCTGGTAATGGAAAACCACCAGATTGCTGCGCCAATAAATACACCGGCAACAATAACCAATTGTGATATAATTGTATGTTCGGCATCGAAAATGCCCAAAGCGGCAATACTAGCCCCAAAAAACAAAATGGTTAATGGATTTGAAAGGGTAAGAAAGAATACGGAAATAAAATCCTCAAAAATACCGGGATATTTTCGCTTTGCTTGCTTCCGTATTTGAGTAACGGGGTTTGTAAAAAATATTTTAAGCCCCAAAAACATCAGAACCACAACGCCCACAACTTGCAAAACAAACTGGTTGTCGGTAAAGAACTTTTGCATGAAACCCAAACCAAAAGCAGCAATTATGGCATAAAC
Organism: Salinivirgaceae bacterium; assembly: GCA_037441445.1. Lineage (GTDB taxonomy): Bacteria > Bacteroidota > Bacteroidia > Bacteroidales > Salinivirgaceae > JAAYQU01. The sequence continues at coordinate 10,489 of JBBISE010000124.1, read as the reverse complement.
CGAATCAGCAGCAGCAGCCCCCAGACCAGACAAAAAACCAATTTTCCGACCTTTATTCACCGTTTTTTGGACACAGAGCACGCCAATAGGCCCCATGGGAGCCGAAACAGCAATGCCGATGGCGACCCCTTTTACCAAAATTACAAATGCATTTACAGTCTCTGCTATCATTTTTATTGGCTTCGAATCTGCAAAGAAATAAAATGTTTGTTAATTTGCCAAAACCAAACGACCCATTATGCAATATTCTGACTTCGATTTGAAAGAATTTCTTGATTGTAAAGTAAATACCTTTAACACTTTATCTTATCTTGAATCCAATCCTTTACAGATTCCACATCGGCTTGACACAATAGAAGACATTGAAATTGCGGCGTTTTTAACCGCCCAGTTAGCCTAGGGTAACCGTAAAGCCATAATAAAGGCTGCCACGGATCTTTTTTCAAGAATGGATAATCAGCCATGGGAGTGGATAGGCAATGCCAACGAACAAGATTTGAACGTTTTAAATGGCTTTGTGTATAGAACCTTCAACGAACAAGACATAAAATTCTATATCCGATCATTGAAGGAAATTATTGAACAATACGAATCGCTTGGATGTTTTTTCGAAACTCTATACATGCAAAACAATGAGAATATAAAGCAGATGCTTTCAGACTTCCATATTTCGTTCATGGAAAATGCGCCTCAACGAACAACACGCCACTTGGCGAACGTGGCCAAGGGCTCAGCTGGAAAGAGGCTTAATATACTTTTAAGATGGTTAGTACGATCCGACAACAGGAAAGTTGACCTTGGGATTTGGAAATTTATTTCTACCAGCAAACTGTACATTCCCCTGGACGTCCATAGCGGCAGAGTGGCTCGAAAACTTGGGCTTTTAGAGAGAAATTCTGATGATTGGCAATCTGTTGAAATACTCACATTGCGGCTCCGTGAATTTGACCCCGCCGATCCGGTAAAATATGACTTTGCCTTGTTTGGCTTGGGAGTGTTCGAGAATTTTTAAAAGCATTTTTCGATTTTTTCTAATTTTGTGCCCGAGAAAGACAAACAGGCACATTTCAAATGGATTTTTTATCACTATTGTTGATTGCCGTTGCCCTGTCAATGGATAGTTTCGCCGTATCGACAGCTTTAGGCATCAGCAGTTGTGCAAATCAAGAGAGAGAGATACTAAGGGTTTCTCTGTTTCTTTCGGGTACCCAAGCACTATTCCCTCTTATAGGCTGGATAGCTGGCGAAGCTTTTTCCACGTACATCAGCGAATTCGATCACTGGATTGCTTTCATTCTGTTGACCATTATTGGCGGACAGATGATTTTTGAAGGGGTTGGAAATAATAAAACCGAAGAAAAACTCGAAAAAAAACATCGGTGCCTTTCGACAAAGAACCTCCTTCTAATGGCCGTTGCCACGTCTATTGATGCCTTTATAATAGGTGTAGGTTTTGCATTTCTAGAGGTTAATATTCTTTTGGCAACCGTCACCATTTTTCTTGTTACTATGATATTTTCTTCTATTGGGTTTGGTTTCAGTTCAAAAATTGGAACCAAATGTGGAAAATACTCCGAAATTTTTGGAGGGTTAGTTTTAATAGCAATAGGAACAAAAGTATTAATTGAACATCTCTTTTTTTTGACATAACATTCATTAATTCTGTAAATTATAAACAATAACATAAAAATTAACCCGTATGTAAAAATTAATTTTAGTGAATTTTTCGTGAAGATATTTGGGTATTTCAGCGAATTTATTGTAATATTGCGTTGTAATTCCCTTTTTAAAGGGGGGGATATCAGGACCTCCAACCTCCCTTATTCCAAATCAAAACATTATTTCATATTTCAAACATATCCCGCATGTATGATATTTTAGAGCTGAACAAGAAAATTGTGTCAGAGTTGAAAGAGATCGCCATTGAACTTGGTATCCGCAAGACAGAAAACCTAAAAAAGCAGGATCTCATTTATAAAATACTTGACCAGCAAGCAATATTAGCCTCGGAGAAAGCAGCAAAAAAAACCTCCGCCAACGAGGGGAAGAAACCTGAACGTAGGCCACGAATAGTGCGTAACAATCAGGAAAAGGCAAAAGACCCCCTCAACAACCAGTTTAAAAATGCCCCAAGAGCCGATGAGGAAAGAAAAAAACAACCGGAAACGGTCATACATCCTATTTCGAAGCCCGAAATAGCAAAAAAAGAACCCGCCAATGCTGATTTGGCTCAAAATGCACCGAGCACCCCACCAGCAGCTGCTCCGAAAATAAAAACCCATCACATAAAAGAAAACGAACACAAAAGACACGAATATAATCGCGAACACCAAAGGAAAGACTCCTTAAACCACCAAAGGAATAACCCCGATTTTGCTCCACGAGACAAAAAGGTTCCGTTGTCTGACAACCTTACCAACCAGGAGGAAATAGAAATTCCATATCAGGAGGAACCAGAAAACGAAACAACCATAATGGTTGCAAGTCCGGTTCAAAATAACCCAACATCGGAAATATCGTTGGGAATCCAGAATGAGAGTCCTTTCATTCCTGAAGTTCAGCAAGCAGAAATTAAGGAGGCAACATTTGTTCCTGAGTCGGCTTTGGACAACCGTAGAATACAAAAAAACGAGAAACGGTACGAGTTTGACGCCATTATTGGGGCAATGGGTGTTTTGGAAATAATGCAGGAAGGATATGGATTTCTTCGTTCGTCAGACTACAATTATTTTAACAGCCCCGACGACGTATATGTTAGCCAGTCGCAAATAAAACTGTTTGGACTGAAAACCGGCGATACGGTTGAAGGTTCAATCAGGCCACCAAAAGAGGGAGAAAAATATTTTCCGCTCATTAAAGTGGAAAAAATAAACGGACGTCGTCCCGAATTTGTTCGCGACCGTGTACCCTTTGACTTTCTGACCCCGCTTTTCCCCTACGAAAAATTCGATTTGACATCGCACAGAGAATCAACGCTTTCAACGCGGATTGTGGACATGTTCTCGCCCATTGGCAAAGGCCAACGGGGATTAATTGTAGCACAACCAAAAACCGGTAAAACGGTATTATTAAAAGAGATAGCCAATGCAATAGCCGCTAATCACCCCGAGGTTTATCTTATCATTTTACTTATTGATGAACGTCCCGAAGAAGTAACCGATATGGCTCGCAGCGTAAGGGGCGAGGTAATCAGTTCTACCTTCGACGAGCCCGCGGAAAGACACGTTCGCGTTGCCAATATTGTATTGGAAAAAGCCAAGAGACTTGTTGAATGCGGACACGATGTTGTTATTCTTTTAGATTCTATTACACGTCTGGCTCGTGCCTACAACACAGTTTCTCCCGCTTCAGGTAAGGTACTGTCCGGTGGGGTTGACGCCAACGCATTGCACAAACCCAAACGTTTCTTTGGCGCCGCTCGGAAAATTGAAAACGGAGGTTCCTTAACCATCCTGGCAACAGCACTGACCGAAACCGGTTCGAAAATGGACGAAGTTATTTTCGAGGAATTCAAGGGAACCGGCAACATGGAACTTCAGTTAGACAGGAAACTTTCGAACCGCAGGATATACCCATCAGTGGACATATTGGCATCGAGCACCCGTCGCGACGATTTGCTGCTGCACAAAGAAACGCTCAACCGAATTTATGTGCTTCGCAACTATCTGGCCGACATGAACAGTGTAGAAGCAATGGATTTTATGCGCCAACGCATGCCACAAACCCGTTCGAACGAAGAGTTTTTGCTTACTATGGACAGAGGCTGAAAATCTGTTTTACAGCATAATTACAAGGAGGTTAGCAGCCTCCTTTTGACTTTTTATAATAGCCTGTTTGCCTCTAAAATCCTAATAATTCAACAATTGAAAAGAAGAACATTTTGCGACAGTATAGCCTGCTATTTAAATTGAATATGAATTGAATTTTTATCCCAAAATACCCTAATAATCAACCCTATTTTTTGTAAATTTGTGCCTCAATTTCAGAGAAATTTGATCCTTCAATAAACTTGTAATTATGAGTCAGAAAAAAAAATTCATTACATGTGACGGTAATTACGCAGCCTCGTACATAGCTTATATGTTCAGCGAAGTAGCTGCCATTTACCCCATTACCCCATCGTCAACCATGGCAGAATATGTCGATGAGTGGGCAGCAGACGGTCAGAAAAACATCTTCGGTCAACCCGTAAAAATTGTTGAAATGCAATCGGAAGCCGGAGCAGCAGGTGCTGTTCACGGATCACTCCAGGCAGGGGCCCTTACATCAACGTTCACAGCCTCGCAAGGCTTATTGCTGATGATTCCCAATATGTATAAAATTTCGGGCGAACTACTGCCTGGCGTTTTCCACGTCTCAGCTCGTAGTCTGGCTGCGCAGGCGCTTTCTATTTTTGGCGATCACAGTGACGTTATGAGCACACGCCAAACTGGATTTGCCATGTTAGCAACAGGTAGCGTTCAGGAGATTATGGATATTGCAGCCGTTGCACACCTTGCCGCTATCAAATCAAGGATTCCATTTATGCACTTCTTTGATGGATTCCGGACATCGCATGAAATTCAAAAAGCGGAAGCCCCGACTATGGATCAACTGGCCGGGTTAATGGATCAAAAAGCCCTTCAGGCCTTCCGCGACAACGCTTTAAATCCGGAACACCCTGTAACCCGCGGTACAGCGCAAAACCCTGATATTTATTTCCAAACCCGCGAAGTTGCCAACAAATTTTACGATGCCATCCCCGACATTGTAGAATATTACATGCAGGAACTGAAGAAAATCACGGGTCGTGAGTATCACCCATTCACCTATTACGGGGCTGCTGATGCCACGGACATTATTGTAGCCATGGGATCTATTACAGACACTATCAAAGAGGTTATTGACCATAAAATGGCAAAAGGTGAAAAGGTGGGCCTGGCTAGCGTACACCTGTATCGTCCATTCTCGGCCAAATATTTCTTTAACGTATTGCCAAAATCGGTAAAACGCATTACCGTTCTTGACCGTACCAAAGAGCCCGGTGCTAATGGCGACCCCTTGTATTTAGACATAGTTGAACTTTACAAAGGAAAAGCCGATGCTCCGGTAATTGTTGGCGGACGCTACGGTTTATCGTCAAAAGATACAACTCCGGCTCAAATGATTGCCGTATTTAACAATATGGCCATGAAAGAGCCCAAAAACCAATTTACCGTTGGTATTAACGATGACGTAACTTTCCGTTCGTTGCCGTTAACAGCCGAAGTAAACGTAAGCCCTGCCGGTACATTCCAGGCAAAATTCTATGGACTGGGTTCGGACGGTACCGTTGGTGCAAACAAAAACTCCATTAAAATTATTGGCGAAACTACAGACAAATATTGTCAGGCATACTTTGCCTACGATTCGAAAAAATCGGGTGGTATAACCGTTTCGCACCTTCGTTTTGGAGACAAACCCATCCGCTCGCCGTACTTAGTAACAACTCCCGACTTTGTTGCATGTCATGTTCCCTCGTATTTGGACAAGTATGACATGCTTAAAGGATTGGTAAAAGGGGGAACATTCCTGTTGAACAGTATTTGGGACGTGGAAGAAACCAAAAACCGCCTTCCAACCGAGGTAAAAAAATATCTGGCCGATAACCAAATCAATTTTTACATAATCAATGCTACTGCTATTGCCGAAGAAATTGGTCTTGGAAACCGCACCAACACAATTATGCAAGCCGCGTTCTTTAAAATTTCGAACGTTATTTCTTATGACAAAGCAATTGCCGAAATGAAAGATTTCGTGTACAAGAGTTTTGGCCGGAAAGGCGAAGATATAGTAAAAATGAACAACGATGCTGTTGACAGAGGTGGTGATGTTACCAAAATTGAGGTTCCTGCAGAATGGTCAAAACTATCAGCAACAAAATCAACAGTTGATGCAAACCTTCCTGAATTCATCAGCAAAATAGTACTACCCATGACCGCCCAAAAAGGCGATGACCTGCCGGTAAGTACTTTCGTTGGGCGTGAAGACGGTACATTTGACGCCGGATCGACACAATACGAAAAACGCGGTATTGCCGTGACCATTCCCGAGTGGCAACCTGAAAGCTGTATCCAGTGTAACCAGTGTGCCTATGTTTGTCCCCACGCTGCAATTCGCCCATTCCTGCTCGATGAGAAAGAGATGGCTTCTGCACCAAAAAACACAAAAACACTGAAACCCAACGGCAAGGGATTCGAAGGATTGCAATTCAAGATTCAAATCAGTCCGCTGGACTGTACCGGTTGCGGCAACTGCGTGGATGTTTGCCCGTCGAAAACCAAGGCGTTGGTTTTAAAACCACTTGACAGCCAAACCGAAGAAGTTGAGCGTTGGGATTATTTCTCGAAAAAGGTAACCTACAAAGATAGTATTACAGCAAAAGACACCAACGTAAAATCGACCCAATTTGCTCAACCGTTGTTTGAGTTCTCAGGCGCTTGCGCTGGATGTGGCGAAACACCTTATATTAAACTGATTACCCAGCTTTATGGCGACCGTATGATGATTTCGAACGCTACCGGTTGTTCATCGATTTACGGTGGTTCGGCTCCGGCAACGCCTTATTGCAAAAACGCTGAAGGACGTGGTCCGGCATGGGCGAATTCCTTGTTTGAAGACAATGCCGAGTATGGTTTTGGTATGGCTACCGCCGTTCGTAACCTTCGTGAACGCATCTGCAACATGATGAAAGATGCCATGGGCGAAGTTGCCCCAGCCACAAAGGTTGCCTTTGAAAACTGGATTGCCAATTTCGACAAAGCTGCCAATACAAAAGAAGTTTCGAAAGCTGTTGTTGATGCTCTGAAAAACGAGAAACATGCTGTTGCCGGCGAAATCATGAAGTTGAAACAATACCTCGAGAAAAAATCGCAATGGATTTTTGGTGGTGACGGTTGGGCATACGACATTGGTTATGGTGGATTGGATCACGTTTTGGCATCGGGCGAAGATGTAAACATTCTGGTTCTTGATACTGAAGTGTATTCGAACACCGGTGGTCAATCATCGAAATCAACCCCGATTGGTGCTGTTGCCAAATTTGCAGCTGCCGGTAAACGCATGCGCAAAAAAGATTTGGGAATGATGGCCATGTCTTATGGATATGTTTATATTGCCCAGGTTGCCATGGGTGCAAATCAGGCACAATACCTGAAAGCATTGAAAGAAGCCGAAGCCTATCCTGGCCCATCGCTGATTATTGCTTACGCCCCTTGTATTGCCCATGGAATTAAAGGTGGTATGGGAACTACCCAGCGCGAACAAATCCATGCCGTTGAAAGCGGATATTGGCAAATGTACCGCTACAACCCACTGTTGGAAAACGAAGGAAAAAACCCATTCCAATTGGATTCGAAAGAGCCCGATTGGTCGAAATTCCAGGATTTCCTCCGCAGTGAAGTTCGTTACACCTCGTTGATGCAAGCCTTCCCGAAAGAAGCTGCCGAGTTGTTCGAAGCTGCCGAAGAAGCTGCTAAGTGGCGTTACAAGAGTTACAAGCGCTTGGCCGAGCAGAAATACGAATAATCTGAAGAAAACTTGATACACGAAAAGGGTTGCCGCAGGGCAGCCCTTTTTTAATTTACACTGCAACCCCCAATATTGTAACATCGTCAACCTGCTCCAGACCGTTTTTCCAGTCTTCGAGGGCCTTTTCGAGCAATTGTAATTGTTTGTCAGGCTGTTCCTTGCTGTTGGCAAAAATCAAATTGCGAAGCATTTTTGTCATAAATTTCCGGCCATCGGGTCCACCAAATTGATCCTGGAAACCGTCGGACATCAAATATACCTGATCGCCGGGTTGTAATTGGACGACGTAATTGGTAAATGGCTCCATTTGTTTATGAATAGCAATGGGCATTTTGTTTGCCTTGAGCTGAATTACGCCATTGGCATCAATCATGTCATCAGGGGCTGGCTCGACGTGTCTTTCGGGCAAGGAATCGCAATTGGGGATAATCCAGCATGGATTGTACCCGCCGGCAAATTGCAACCGGTTGGTGGTTTTATCCAGAACACACAACCCCATATCCATTCCGTCTTTTTGTTCCCGATCTTCGCCTTTTTGTTTTAAGGCCGTTATGATGCTTTGCCGCAGATAGTTCAGAATTTCAGAGGCTTGTGTAATTCTCTCTTTATGCACGATATCGTTTAAGAAGGAGACCCCAACCATGCTCATAAACGCTCCGGGAACGCCATGCCCTGTACAATCGGCCACGCAAAAAATGGTTAGGTTGTCAACCCGTGTTGCCCAGTAAAAATCACCACTGACAATGTCCTTGGGTTTAAACAGTAAAAAGTGATTTCCAAGCAGTTCGCTCATTTGCTGTTGCGAAGGTAAAACAGCACCTTGTATTCGTTTTGCATATCGAATGCTGGAAGTCAGCTCCCCATGAATTTCCTCGATGTGATTTTTTTGCTCAATTACCATATCGCGTTGTGCTGAAATCTCTTCGTTAGCCTGTTCTAATAACCCGTTTTTCTCGGAAATAATCCGGTTGCTTTCCTTTTTCAACCGGTAGTTTCTATAGATGGCCAACGCTAGGAATGCGAACAACAGCAGCCCCCCTATGAAAAAGTTTCGCAACAGTCTTTGGCGGCGGACTTCGCTTTCCTGTTTCTCAATAACTAATTTTTGTTTTTCAATTTCCTGTTGCTTTTTCTCAGTCTGGTAGCGGGTTTCCATTTCGGTCAGGGCTTTGGTTTTTTCCTCGCCATAAACAGAATCCTTTGTTGCAACGTATGAGGGAAACAACTCAAGGGCCTTTTTATATTCCCCCATTAATTCATAGATTTCCATTAAAAGAACAAATGCTTCTGTTTTAATCACATACGATTGTGCCTCGCTACCATACTTCATTGCATTATTGGCTGACTCAAGGGCAAGTCGAATGTACTCCTGTTGCAGCTCTTGCGATATGGAACTTTTCTTAGCAAGGGTCACATAAATTGATGACAAGTTGCAATAAACAATTCCAAGACCATAGGAGTCGTTGTATTCTTTTCGGATTTCCAAAACTTGTTTAAAATAACGCAAGGCGGCACCAATATCGTCTTCCGTTTTGGCTATGTTTCCCAGATTGTTTAACACGGATGCGGCCTTTGGTTTAATGTTTAGCTTTGTGGCCAAATCGAGTCCTTCCAGAAAAATAGCCTTTGCTTTAGAAAAATCTTTCCCATTCATAAACAAGATTCCTTTGTTGACCGTAGCATCCAAAACCCCAATCTGGGCAGTAATTTCATCGGGTTTAAGATCTGCAATCCTTTTCAGGTTTTCATAGGCTGACATCAGATATTCCTCTGCTCGAACCAAATCATCGAGCCTTAAATAGATGGATCCGATATTGCAATCGGTTGTATATTTTCTGATTTCATACTGGTAGTCTTCCTTATCAACTCTTGAATTGTGCAAATCTTCGAATATATTGGATGATTTTTGGAGACATTCAAGGGCTTTGGGAAAATCCGACATTTTATTGTAAATATTGCTCAAATTATTAGAAACCGAAGCAATACCGTTTTTGCCCATTCTTGCAATGGAGGGATCTTCTGATTGACTCATTTCGGTAAATTTTTCCATTGAAAGTTTGTAGTATTCAATAGCTTGGGCACCTTTCCCTGTATAAGAATACATTATTGCTACATACATCGTTGTTCGGGCTTCCAGGGAAACGAATTTGCGTTCAGTAGCCTCCCTCAAACCTTTGTAGTATATACTCAGGGCAGAATCAATGTCAATGTTCTCCAATTCATAGGCAATGTTTTCGACCAAGAATTCCAGTTTCAGGGAATCATTTTCAAATTTGTGATATTCGTTCCACAAGCTGTCAATACGTTGATTTTGTGCATTCAGCACAGCAGCCATTGCAATGCCACAGTATAGGGTTATTGTTCGAATCATAGCAGTATCAATTTGGCACAAACACTTAAGCAAAAGAAATATACGTCATTTTGGAAAAGGAAAAAACAATTGTGGGGAAATTTTGATAAACATTGCCTCAAAAAACAGAAAAGCATGTAAAAAAGCAGGGTACTTCTAAGCCGATTCAAATTAGAATTTAGAAATTATGAATTATATTTGCGCCTCTAAAAACCTGATTTCAAAAACAATGTTAGAGTATTTACATTAATTCTCAATTCTAATGCTTTTCAATTCCATTGACTTTGCGATTTTTTTGCCAATTGTTTTTTACTATATTGGTTTGCTACAAACTGGAACCTAAAACTGCAGAATTTTTTACTGGTTGCTGCCAGTTATTTGTTCTATGGTTGGTGGGATTGGCGCTTTTTATCGCTCATACTTTTTAGTTCGGGGGTTGATTATTTCGTGGGGCTGGGATTGCTAAACCAGCAAAACAGAACAAGGCGGCGCTTTTTATTATGGACAAGTATCGTTGTAAACCTTGGTTTTTTAGGTGTATTTGTCAAGTTTCATAAGGTTGTTGGTTAAAACAATCTTGCTTTGATTTAA
>JBBISE010000123.1:0-11112 GCA_037441445.1 Salinivirgaceae bacterium | reverse complement strand
ACTTTAATCATGCTCTTGTGTGTCGAAAAATCGGTTGTCGGCATGGGCGTTTCATTTGTGCAACTTACAATCAGCATTGTTGCTGTCAATAAGGCGAGTATTTTGTTTTTCATTTCAGTTGTGTTGATTTATTTTTGGTATTTCCTGCATAGTTATTGGTCCATAAAAGGTTCCTTTCAAGGAATCGCCAGTATGGGTTAAGAGCCTGATGTCGAGACGTATCCATATTGCACCCTGGGCATTATCGGTTGACACATTAATCATGCCCCCTTTTACCACAGCAATGGTTTGTGCTGTTTGCAATTGAGCATCGTAATTTAAGGCTATGTAGCCATTAAAAAGCGAAGGAGAGGTTTCCTGTTCCGCAAAATGGTAAACCCCGTCCGGCATTGATTCTGCTGAGGTTAAAAAAGTTAGCTCCACCAGATTTCCTGTTCCTCTGAACTGGTCATTTGTGTAATTAAAGTTGTTGTCTAACAGTACGAATTTGTGTTTAAAGGTGTTTTGTATGTAGGATCCTAAACTATTCCAGGCTAACCTGTTGAACTGTAGTTCGTTGTTGCCAAATTGAATATCTGAAATCAACGGATCTTTCGTTTCTTTCGTGCAACTTGCTGCCAAAAGCAGGATAAGGATTTGGACAAGCAGTATTGTTCTGTATTTGTTCATAGATTTTTGATTAGAATCCGTTTAATTGCAGGTACAATGTGGGCAGAAGCAGTAAAAATCCCAGGATTACCAATGCCACAATAAGTTTCCAAACCCAGCGAAACCATTTGTCATAGGGTATCCTTGCTATTCCAATGCATCCAATGAGTATTCCGCTTGTGGGCGTAATCATGTTGGTAAAGCCATCACCAAACTGAAACGCCAGAACGGTGGCCTGACGCGATATGCCAACCAAATCGGAAAACGGTGCCATAATGGGCATTGTTAAAGCCGCTTTGGCCGAACCCGATGGGATGATGATGTTTAGGGCTGTTTGAATTCCGTACATGGTACCCAGGGTTCCTTCCTTTCCAAATTCCTGCATGGTTTGGGCAAGCCCGTTCATAATCGTGTCAACAATTTTGCCGTCGGTCAGAATAACAATAATTCCACCTGCCAGACCCACAATAAAAGCAGCCGAGAAGATATCCTTTGCTCCCTCAATAAACAGTTTTGTTATTTCGTTGGCCGATTTGTTTATGGCAATCCCCGATGCTATGCCCATGCCAAAAAACAGGGCGCCAATTTCCATCACATACCAATGGTAGCCCATAACCCCAATAATAAGGAAAACTATGGTAAAACCCAAAAGGGTAAGTATGTAGAAATGAACCGATTTGCGCAGTATCATTAACGATGTCAGAATAAACAACCCTGTTGCAATGGGGATGGCCGGAAAGTGAAAATTGGTGTTTCCAATAGTCAATGTCGAGTCGGGTTTGGCAATGGAAAACAGGATTAACACCACTGAAATCAATCCAAAACTTATCCAAGCGCTCAACGGTGTGTAAAAAGTAATGGTTTCCATGTCAATCTTATCGCGGTTTCGCCAATACTCATCGGCTTCATACATAATGCTTTTTTGTGGGTTTCGCTTTATCTTTCTGGCATACAGCATAATAAAGGTAAATCCAACAAGGTTTATTAGAATCCAGCTAATTACCCTGTACTCTAATCCACTAAAAATGGGAAGATCCGATAAACCCTGGGCAATTCCAATGGTAAACGGGTTGAGCATGGCTCCGGCAAAACCAAGATGTGCGGCAACATAAACCAAACAAACGCCCACTATGGAATCGTAACCCATGGAGATGGCCAATGGCACAAGGATAATGACAAAAGCAATGGTCTCCTCGCTCATGCCAAATATGGCACCAAAGGCACTGAACATGAGCATAATAAGTACCATAACGATGTTGTCAACCCCTATTTTTTTGAAAAAGGTTACTTTTTCTAATTTTCGGGACCATTGAATAAAAGATACAATTCCTACGTCAATGGCCTTGGAGGCGTTCATTATCCAAAACGCGCCCCCAATGAGCAAAATGAATACAATGATATTGGCCTGATTGACAAATCCATTGAAAATGGCCGAAAATATGTGCCAGGTCTGTGGTGATTGGTCAACCTTGTGGTAGCTGTCCTGGACAATTACTGTCTGACTTTTACCTTCGGGGAGTTGTTTTGAGGTGCGTTCGAATTCTCCTGCGGGCAGCACCCATGTCATGATTGCCGAGAGGACAATAAACCCGAACACGATGACGTAGGTGTGGGGTATGGGGAATTTTTTAGTCATTTTGATGTTTTTTCGTTTTTAGAAATTCTCTGTTTTTGAAAAGAACAGATAGGATATAGATTTTTATGTTAGAACTTCAAATTCCACCCTTCGACTCCGCTCAGGGTGACTGCTTCCTTCATGATGAGATTATTAAGTCCCTTCGACTCCTCTTAGGGCGACAACCCTGGTTGTACTGAGCGTAGGCGAACTACGAACCGGAGTTAAGACTTGTTTTTCTGCCATAAAGGAGTTACTTTTTTAATGCATTTTTCATCGTAATACCAATATTGGCCGGTGATTCAACAACGTGAATCCCGCATTCGCGCATAACCTGCATTTTGGCTTCGGCTGTGTCGGCTTTTCCTCCAATAATGGCTCCGGCGTGCCCCATTCTTCGACCTTTGGGAGCTGTTTGTCCGGCAATGAAACCCACCACAGGTTTGGTTCCGTGTTCTTTAATCCACAGGGCTGCATCGGTTTCCATGCTTCCGCCAATTTCGCCAATCATGATAATGCCCTCGGTTTCAGGATCATTCATTAAAAGTTTGACGGCATCGAGCGTAGTGGTGCCAATAATGGGGTCACCTCCAATACCTATGCAGGTCGATTGTCCCAAACCGGCTTTGGTAATTTGGTCAACGGCTTCGTAAGTGAGAGTTCCCGATCGGGATATAATCCCTACAGTTCCTTTTTTGTGTATAAAACCGGGCATAATTCCCACTTTGGCTTCACCAGGTGTAATAACGCCAGGGCAATTTGGTCCAATTAAGGTCACATTTCGTTTGCTTATGTATTCTTTGACCAAAACCATATCGGCAACCGGAATCCCTTCGGTAATGGCCACAATAACTTCAATTCCAGCTTCGGCGGCTTCCATAATGGCATCGGCGGCAAAAGCGGGTGGTACGAAAATAACACTTACATCGGCCCCGGCTTGTTGACGTGCTTCCGCAACAGTGTTAAAAACCGGCAAGCCCAGATGTTGTGTCCCTCCTTTGCCCGGCGTAACGCCACCAACAACGTTGGTTCCATATTCCACCATCTGTTGGGCATGAAATGTTCCTTCGCTGCCAGTAAATCCTTGTACAATAACTTTCGAGTTTTTGTTTACTAATACGCTCATGGTTGTTATATTTTAATTCCTATTATTAATACATCATCGGTTTGTTCACTGGTTCCTTTCCAGTTATAAAAATCGGACTGAAGCTGTGATTTTTGTTCCGTAAGTGACCTGTCGCTGTATTGAAGCAACTTGTCTTTGATTCGCGACCGTTTGAACTTTTCATTTCCGTTGCCACCAAATTGGTCAGCAAAACCGTCGGACATCAAATATATAACATCATTGGGATGAATGTTCAGGGTTTGGGTTGTGTATCCGCCAAAATTGGGCTTTATTTGGGTTCCGGCTGACTTTTGATCGCCTTTAATTTCAGTCAGTTCGCGGTTGACGTTGTTTCCTGATAACAGGAACGCTGACATTCTTGCGCCGGAAAAGTGGAGTTTCCCTTTTTCGTTGTCAATGGCACACAAAGCCATGTCCATTCCGTTGTCGGGTTGGTGTAGCATTTTATTTTTTGAAAAAATAACGCCAATGTAGTTGTCGGCAAAGGCGATAATTTCGTGGGGATTGCATAGTTTGTGCTCGTTGGTTGCCATGTGAAGGGCGTTATATACCATCAGGCTCATGAATGCTCCGGACACGCCATGGCCCGTACAATCAATTGCTGCCGCGTAAACTACATTGTCGTATTGGGCTGCCCAATAAAAATCACCCGAAACAATATCTTTAGGAATATGCAGGATGAAAAACTCGCCCCACAGATGTTTTAAATAAGGCTCATAGGGCAGTATTGTAAGTTGTATGTACTGAGCATAGTTTAAACTGTCTGTGATGGCTTTTTTCTGACGTACAAGAATATTTTTCTGTCGTTGGGTTATTTCCATTTTCTGCTCAATATCACCGCGTTGTGCCCTTATCTCTTCCGATTGCTCAATAATTTGGGCATTGTACATGGCCAACTGCTCGTTAAGCCTTTTTTTACTGCGGTATGCACGAAATACAACGTAGGTTGAAAAGAGTAATGATAGCACTATTAATACACTTAATATCAATAGTATATTTCGGTTTCGTATCTGTCTTTTGGAATATTCGGTCTCGGCTATCAATGTTCCAATTTCTTTGTCTTTTTGCTGAAGTTGATAACGTCTTTCAATATCTGCTATTTCGGCATTCATGCTCATTTTGTTGGCCGAATCCTTTAGAATTACACAGGTTTCGTAAAATTTCAGGGCCTTTGAATATTCCCCCAGTTTTGAATATACGGTTTTGTATAGCAAGTTTATTTCTAAGTTGGAATAAATAGTTGAAACAACCTTCGACAGTTGTTCGGCTTGATTTAATATGTCAAGGGCATCATGAATTTTTCCTTTGTCAAGTAAAATGCGGGCTTTTGCAAGCAGTGTTACAACTTTTTCGTGTGCATTGTTTCTATTGTTGCTGATTTGGATGGCGGAATCGGCGTACATTAATGCTCTGGTATAATCGTGTAAGGCAGAATAACACTTAACCAAATCATTATAGCAGAATAGTTTTTCTTTGTTTAGATCGAGTTTGTGAAAAATCGTCAATGCTTTGTTGTAATGGTTAATAGATTCGGTATAAGCATTCAATTGCAGTTTAACATTGCCTATATTGAAATGGCAATGACCTATTCTGGCCAAATCGTTGCTTTCCTGATAGTACTTCAGGGCTTTATCGAAATACTTCAGACTTCGTTCAAAGTCGTCAAACTCGGAGAGCATATTCCCCACGGTCGTATAAACTCGTGCCATGTTATGGATATCGTTTCTTTTCTCATAAATTGCAAGCGATTCGACCATTTTTTGTATGGCTTCGGTTCCCCGTCCCATGTCTTTTAAAACCATTCCCACGTTCGAAAGCCGCAATGCCATGTCGGAACTGTCCTGGCGCTCAACAGCCACTTTGTAGGCCAAATTGTAATACTCAAGGGCTTTATCAAAAAGTTTGGTGTAAAAATAAATGTTCCCAATATTGTTAAGGGTCGATGCTTCGCTTACCTTGTCATTAAATTCGCGTTTGATTTTCAGCGACTTAAAATAGTAATCGAGGGCTTTGTCGTATTCCGATCTTTTTTCGTAATGGTATCCTATATTATGCAGTGTTTTTGCTTCACTAATTCTATTCCCATTGGCGGAGGCAAATTGTGCCGATTTCTCAAGGTATTCGACTGATTTCTCGGTTTCACCAATCATCCCGTATATAATGCCGATATTGTTATAAATAGCCTCAACGCCATCTTTATCGCCTGCATTCTCGAATACAGGCAGGGCCTGTTTGTATAATTCAATGGCTTCTAAAGGTTTGTTTTGCCTGAATTTAATATTTCCCCTGAGCTTTATAATATTTCCTGCCAAGGCCCCGGCTGTCCTTTTATTGGATGATTTCTGGGCAATTTCAACATAGTACGTTGCACTATCATATACTTTGGCTTTGAAAAAACTTTCCGCCAGATTGTAGGCTGCTTGGGCTTTCTGGCTCGTCGTTGCTTCGAGAAATACTTTATGCAGACTGTCCGGTTTTGAAAGTTCTTGTCCTTGAACCCCCGTAATTTGGAAGATCAATACCAGGGCAATAAAAACTGTAGAAAGCCAGGGCATATCTTGTTTAGCATTGAATGAGTTAACAAATATATTGGTTTTTCTATCACCCCAAAAAAAATAAGTAAAATTGGGCAATCAGGTTGCCAAATTTAGCTAAATTTAGCAACCAGCGTTGCCAAATTAACGTTTTTTAGGTTTTAGAGCAATAAAAAAGCATCGATTTCCCTTTTTTTACAGTGGTGAAAGGAGCAGCCAATCAAGCCATTTCATCGAGTGCGGCAATAATTTTCCGGCACGATTCCCGTATCTCTTCCTCGGAAATGGTCAGTGGCGGGGCAATACGGAATGTGTTTGGGCAAAACAGGAACGGATCAAGCAATACACCATGTTTGATGCCAACCTGTATTAGTTGAAATACATCAACCTCAGGAATTAGTTCAACAGCCAGAAACAGTCCAACACCCCTGATATGCTTTATGGCTTGGTGTTGCAGAAATGCCCGAAACAAGTCGCCTTTATGGTTGGCCTGAATATCCAATTTTTCATCCAGAATCACTTCCAATGATGCCAAGGCTGATGCACAACTTACAGGATGCCCGCCAAACGTGGTTATATGACCTAAAACCGGATTGAATGTCAGTAGGTTCATTATTTCCTGGGTGGAAGCAAATGCGCCAATGGGCATACCTCCACCCATGCCTTTGGCAAGGCAGATGATATCAGGGGCTACCTCGAGCCAGTCGGCGGCAAAAAGGGATCCGGTACGGCCAAAGCCAGTCTGGATTTCGTCAAAAATCAGCAAAGTTCCTGTGTCAGTACATTTTTGACGCACCTGTTGCATGTATTTTTTGCCAGGAATGACAACACCTCCTTCGCCTTGAACGGGCTCAATGAGAAAACAAGCGGTTGTTTCGTCAATGGCTGACAGGTGTTCAGGATTGTTAAATTCAATTTGCCTGATTCCGGGCAACAGCGGACGGAAAGCGTTACGCATGGTTTCGTCGCCCATGACGCTGAGTGCTCCGTGAGTTCCACCATGATAAGCGTTTCTGCAACTGACAATGTTGAACCTTCCGGTTGCACGCTTGGCCAATTTCAGGGCTCCTTCAATGGCCTCGCTTCCCGAATTGACAAAGTAAATGCTGTCAATGTTGCCAGGCAAGACCTCGGCCAATTTCGTTGCCAATTGCACCTGCGGAGTTTGAATGTATTCGCCATAAACCATGGTGTGCAGGTATTTATCAGCCTGATCTTTAATGGCTTTAACGACGTTCGGGTGTCTGTGGCCAACATTGCTCACCGAGACACCCGAAACTAGGTCGGTATATTCTTTTCCGGCCTTGTCGTAAATGTATATTCCTTCGGCTCGTTCAACCTCAATTCCCATGGGTTGTGGCGAAGTCAGCCCCACGTGCCTGAAAAACAACGCGCGTTGGTTCATTACTTCGATATCAGGTTCAAATCATTCAACAGGTTATCTTTAAATGACTTGCCAATGGGAATGACCTTTTCGCCTTGTTTTGTGTCCACAACTATTACATTGTCCTCGATCATTTTTATTTTGCTGACGTTCACAATATAGGAGCGATGCACCCTTTTAAACCTCGACTCAGGAAATTTGTCAATCACGGCCTTCATGGTAAAATGAATGGTGAATTTTTCATCGAATGTACTGACAATTACATAGTTTTCCAAGGCTTCGACCCAAAGGATATCGTCGTAAGAGAGCCTTACCAATGTGGAATTTTTCTTTTTAATGAATATTTCCTCGCTGGTGTTGCCCGACATTTGCATGGCTTCATTGTACAACTTGTTGGCCTTATTGGCCGATTTCAGAAAACGGGCCAGAGAAATGGGCTTTAACAGAAAATCGGTAACATCGTAATCGAACGCATCAACGGCATACTTTTCTTTGCCTGTAATAATAATGACCTGTGGTGGGTTTTCCAATGTGTTAAGAAACTCAAGTCCTGTCATTTCGGGCATTTCAATATCTAAAAAGATCAAATCTACAGTTTCTGGGCCTTCAAAGGCTTTTAATGATTCCATTGCACTGTCAAAACTCCCAATAAGGTTCAAAAATTCTGTTTTTTCAACAAAATTTTCAACCACTTTTCTCGATAATTTATCGTCGTCAACAATTATACAGTTCATAGTAGCAATTTTTTTCAGTTTCGGGTTATTATTGTATTAAGTTTTATGGTTTTAGGATTAGAAGGTCAGTAACGACCAACATTCTGTTTACAATATTAGTAATATTCTGTTAATCATTCGACAAAATTATCAACCTTTTTCATAATTTTTGCCTTATTTTTAAGGTCTCAGGATTAAGGGTAAGGAGAAATATATGTTTAAAAATTATTTATACATTTGCATTACAGCTTTTTGTAGCTTTTTTGTTGCTTCGCAGGCCTCTCTTGGACAACCTATGGCCGACTATTCCGAAGTCATTGTTAAAATACGTTCGGATGAAGACAAAGAAAAACTATTGGACATTGCCCAACAGAAAGGATGGCAGGCAACTCCGCTTTTCCGGAAAAACGCGAAAAACCAATTTTCGGAACTGAAAATCTGGAATATTTATTCACTTAAAACGAACCACCCCGATAATGGTACAATTATAAAACTGCTGCTCGACAAGGACTATATTCTTTGGGCGCAGTACCGCCAGTTACCGCAGTTGTTTTACACCCCCAACGATCCTTCCATCAGTTCGCAGTATTATTTAGGATTAATACGTGCTTTTGAGGCCTGGGACATCAGCCTGGGGAACAATGCAGTAAAAGTTGGGATTGTCGATACAGGTATTGATCCAAGCCACACCGAACTGGTTGACCAAATCGCCTACAATACCGCTGATCCCGTCAATGGTGTCGATGATGATGGCGATGGTTTTATTGATAATTACATGGGGTGGAACATGGCCGAAAATAATTATAACGTTACTGCCGATATCAATCCCCATGGCGTTGGTATTGCCGGAATTGTTGCTGCCATGGCCGACAATGGTGTTGGAATAGCAGGTGTGGCTCCAGGTGTGAAAATATTGCCCGTTAAGATAATGAATAACAGAGGATTGTTAAGCGCACCCTACGAAGGGGTTGTTTACGCTGCCGAGCATGGGTGCAAAGTTATTGTCTGCTCGTGGGGCGGAGTGTTGCCTGACCAATTAGGACGTGAGGTGATTCAATATGTAACAACCGATTTGGGCGTTTTGGTAGTGGCCGCCGCCGGAAACAGCCGTAACGAAAATGTGTATTTTCCGGCGTCCTATCCCGGAGTGGTTTCTGTACTGGCGTCCAACAATTTCAACCACAAGTGGGAGGGAAGCACTTACGGTTACCGAATTGACATTGCGGCACCCGGACAAAATATTTTCTCGACAGGGTTTGGAAACACCTATTCAACATCATCGGGAACCTCAAATGCTGCGCCAATTGTGGCCGGAGTGGCATCGGTCGTTTCTTCTCTGCGACCTCATCTGTCTCCCTTGCAGATATTGTCACAAATGAAGGCCACAGCTATGTGGCTCGATACACTGCCGGCCAACGTACCTTTCCAGGACAAGCTTGGGGCAGGACGTGTCGATATGTTTTTGGCTCTGTCAGACACTAACGTTTTCTATGTTGATGTTCCGCTTAAAATTATGGAGGCTGACGAAGTTGTCCCCGGCGAAACCCACAGACTGACGGGAGAATTAAGAAATGTACTTAAAACGAAAAACTCGGTGACGGTAATTGTCTCACCGCTATCGGAATATGTTTCCATTTCAAACAATACATTCACGGTTAACATTTGGCCAGCCAACGGAACCATAAGTCTGTGGGACTACAACATAAGGCTCTCTTTTCCTGCCAATGCGCCATTAGATTTGGTAATACCCATCCGTTTTTCCTTCTCTGCCGGAGGAAAATCATTTAGCATCATCAGGACAATTCAAGTACAGAAATCGTGGTATGATTTGGCCCGATTCGATTTAAAAATGACTCTTTCGAGTATAGGAAAACCAGCCTATGATAAACTCTCGCCTCTCATCGGCGAAGGGTTTCGAAAAGGAAATTCGAATCCGTTGTTGTGGGAAGCGGGTTTGATAATCGGAAATTCTTCCGAAATGGTAGTTAGCGCCGTGGCAGGTTACAACGACTTTTCATCGACAACGGCTGTTGTTGCCACAAATTCTGAAACAACCGAACAAGCCTTGGCTGTGTTTACTGACTCGTTTTCAACCAGTTCGTTGGGGCTTAATTATCAGGTAAAGGCAATAACCGGAAGCCAGTATCCATTATCGGCTGCCATTGTTTATGAAATAACCGTAACCAATACTAAGCTAACCCCCATTGATAATCTTCGTGTTGGTATGTTTGCCAATTGGATAATCCGTACCGATGGAATAATTACCACCAATCCTTCTTTGCAATTGGTAAGCTCGGGAAGTGTTGGAATTTATCCCTATACGCACGCGGTGGCTGTTTTGACGCAGGCACAAGTGTTTAACAATTATTCGTTCGACACCGGATCTATTCCACAAGGAATAAACGTAAATGATAATTTCAGCCGTCAGGAAATGTGGCAAGCCTTGACAAGTTCGCGTGAAATGACCATGGAACTCGATAAAACTTCACCGGCTCATTTAGTCAGCACCGGGCCCTATTCACTTCAGCCTGGACAATCGCAGACTGTCCGCTTTGCATTTCTAACCGATACCCATATTCAGCAACTGGAAAACCACGTTCAAAACCTTAAAGAATATTATGCAAGTGTTCCGCAACGGGAAGAAAGTGAATGGTATCTGTTTCCGAATCCAGCCAGGGATGAGGTTTTTATCCCCTTGAATGCACAAAAAATTGTTGTCTATGATTTGAGCGGGAAAAGAGTATGCATTGTGCAGGAAAATACATCAAAAATAGACGTAAGTAGTTGGTCAAATGGTGTTTACTTGTTTCAAATCAGTTTTGAAAAAGGGGAAATAACCCGACCGATAGTGATTCAAAAATAGTTTGGGTAGTGGCAAAAAAAGTACGCGGCCTTTGAGCAAACCGCGTACATCTCATTTGAGCGCTTTCATTCAATTGACTTATCCGCTATGATTTGTCAACCGCTGCAAAGATACAACGAAATATTTGGAAATTGATTATGATTTATAAAAAAAAGAGATTACAACTTTTTTATTCACTATTGTCCGATAAAAACTTTTAGAAAGGAGGGCCAACGCCCCCCTTTCACTT
>JBBISE010000122.1:0-11409 GCA_037441445.1 Salinivirgaceae bacterium | reverse complement strand
AGAAATTTAAATCAAAGCAAGATTGTTTTAACCAACAACCTTATGAAACTTGACAAATAACAAAAAAACCTTGCATTTGTCGACATGCTTACCTTTTGCTTGGTCAGAAAGAAACAAAAAGTCAAGACAAAACAAAGATTCATCCCGCTCTGTCATATTGGAAGAGCCATGGCAACGTGGGCCAAAATGAAACCTCAAGAGAGAGTTATCGACTTGTTTAGGCCAATGAACGTTTCATTTTAGTAACGCAAGCGCCCTTGCACGTGGCTCTAACCGGTTTGCCATATCACGCCAACGCCTGGCCCGCAGTTTTGTCGGGCCATCGCGCATCGGGCATTCGTGACACGGGTAACAACAGGTTTTGCTTACACCAAAAAAGCGTTTCAGTGTAAAACGAAATTTGCATTGACTTTTTCAGCAGCCCCTATTTTGAATTTCAAATTTCACTTTTTAGTTAAGTGCGGATTATTGTTTTTCCAAGTCGTGGTCAATGGCAAAGGGCGTTAAAAAACATCTTTAACAAATTATGTTGTTTGTTGTGTATGCTTAATACAAACAAAAAATCCAAACGGGCACAAAAGCGTAAAGGGAAAAATGACGGTTTCGCCACTCTTCCCTCCTATTTTCCAAACACCCCTGTCAACCAGTATAGACAGGTTGTGTGCTAGTTTACTTTTTATTTTTCATCGAAAAATCATACCCGGCTTTTAGTGCTGCCAGGTTGGAATCGACAACTTCCTGTCCTTTGCGTCCGAAAATATCGCGAATACCATCCTCGAAACTTTGGTACGACATGTCTAGGAACGGAGCCGCAGCACCCAGCATAATGATGTTAGACGAACGTTTGGCGTTCATGTCGGCGGCCATGGTGTCGGCATCGATGGTTATGACGTTTGGCAATTTGTTGAGTTGATCCATAATGGCCTGCTCTTCAGGGTAATTGCGCACATTCTTGAAGGGTGTGGTGTTGGTAACCACATATCCTTTTGGAGAAAGGAAAGGCAGATAACGCAAGGCCTCGAGCGGTTCAACGGACAAAATCATGTCGGCACCGCCAATGGGAATCAAGTCCGAGAAAATGGGTTTGTCGCTGATGCGCATGTGCGACACAACATCGCCGCCACGCTGGCTCATCCCGTGAGTTTCGGCTTGTTTCAGGTTAAGGTTATTGCGCAGGGCTGCTGCACCCAACGCCGCGGCAATCGACAAAATTCCCTGTCCGCCTACGCCACACAATATGATATCTATCTTCATAATTCTGTTTTTAAGGTTATTTATCTGACTGCTGTTACTGTTTCTTCTCTTTGGCTTCGGTTTTTTTCCTGCGGACAGCTTTCTGGATACATTCGCGGCGCGGAATAATGACCGATACCCCGTTGTAAGCCAGCTCGCGGTTGATAATTTCAACCATTTGCTCGTGGTTTTTCTTCAAGGGCAGCAACACATGAATATGGTCGGGTTCAACACCAACAGCGGCACATACTTTTTCAATAATTCCAACGGCAGAGGAGTCTTGTCCTCCTGTCATGGAAGTTGATTCGTTGTCGGAAATAATAACGGTAATGGGTGTTTTTTCAATCACCGCATCAATCAAGCCGGTAATTCCGGAGTGGGTGAAAGTGGAATCGCCAATTACAGCCACGGCAGGAACCAAACCGGCATCGGCAGCACCTTTGGCCATGGTTATGGAGGCACCCATATCAACACACGAGTTGATTGCATTGTAGGGAGGCAACGCTCCAAGGGTGTAGCAACCAATGTCGGAGAAAACGCGGCCTTCGCCATATTTGCTCAGGGCAATATTGAGTGCGGTATAAACATCAATGTGTGAACAACCTACGCACATTGCCGGTGGACGACCAACAAGCATTTCCGGGACATCAGGCCCGGGTTGTACTTTGAAACCGAAAGCCTGGGCTACAATTCCGGGGTTTAACTCGCCATCGCGGGGCAAAGTGCCATCGAGGCGGCCACGAACGGGTTCTTTCCCAAGAAAGCCTTTCAGCATTTCTTCTACAACTGGGTAGCCGTCTTCAAGAACGATAATCTCTTTCACTTCAGCGGCCAGTTTTGCTACCATTTTTCGTGGCAACGGATACTGCGAAACTTTGATAACCGGATAAGGGCACTTGTCTTCGGGGAAATTCTCGCGGAAGTAATTGTAGGCAATACCGCAAGCAATAATTCCTTTCGATTTGTCGGAGCCATCGAAATATTTGTTCCATGGCGATGCATCACTGGCTTTTTCCAACTCTTCCTGCGTTGCCAGCAGTTTTTTATAATTGCTGCGGGCAATGGCCGGAAGCAACACAAACTGACGCGGATCTTTGGGTAAGGTCATGCCGTTTTGCGGTTTAATTTCGCGGGGCGAAACCCCTGCACGTGAGTGGGCAATGCGGGTTGTAATGCGAATCATGACCGGAACATTGAATTTCTCGCTCAGTTCGAACCCGTTGTATGCCATGTCGTAGCACTCTTGTTGTGACGATGGTTCCAGCACCGGAACTAAAGCAAATTTTGCATAGCAGCGACTATCCTGCTCATTCTGCGATGAATGCATGCTAGGGTCGTCGGCTGCAACAACCAACATTCCTCCGTTTACGCCGGTTACCGCTGCGTTCATGAAGCAGTCAGCAGCCACGTTCATTCCCACGTGCTTCATGCACGACATGGAACGTTTTCCGGCATAGGACATGCCCAAGGCGGCTTCCATGGCGGTTTTCTCGTTTGCTGACCACATGCTGTGGATTTTGCGCTCTTGCGCTACCTTGCTGGCCTGGATATACTCGGTAATTTCGGTCGATGGGGTTCCAGGATATGCATATACGCCCGACATTCCACCATCAATAGCTCCCTGTGCTATGGCCTCGTCGCCTAAAAGTAATTTTTGCATCGCGTTGTGGATTTAATGTATGTAGTTTTAAGATATTCGGTGTCGCTATTTTGACGTTTCAAACCTACGAGATTTTTTGCACATGGGCAAATATTGATTAATGTTAATGGGCATTTACTGCAAAGAAAATCGTAGTTTTGCATATTACATGCCTAAACCAATATTTTATAAAAACTTCAAAGTATGATAACTATTAACCTCCTGACTTTTGCAATCATCCTGGTTATTACAGGATGTACCAAAGAAAACGACAATTCCGAACAAACAACAAATCACAAAGAACTACGGTTGGATGCCGTCAAAAGGGCGTATTATAACCATCAGAATATGAGGTACGAGGCAAATACATTCTCTACAGATTCGACCACTTTTACCTATTTCGTTTCCGTTGAAACGGAAAAGAAATACAGAGTACTGGTTTACGGGACTAACATGGAAAACGTTGAATTGCTGCTGACAAAAGAGGAAACCGAAGAACGCATTGTCACTGGTGTTTAGGCCAATGTTGAATATACAGCCAAATATTTTGTCTATGAGGCTCAAAATACTGAGAAGTTGCAATTAACCGTGAAATCAAATTCCAACGCTTTACTTGGTCAAGAGTTCTTCCTTACATTCGAAGAAATGGGTACTTATCAGATAACCTGGAATGGCTACACGTGGTTGTGCGATGGCGATTGGGAGGTTAACGAAAGCGGTTATTTAGTAGTAAAGGGTTACAAATCAGGTTTCTCAAAGTGGGCACAACTGTTGGACACAACACTGACAGATTTTCATGCTGAATTTGATTTCGAAACCTCTGAAGGCACATTGCCCACGTTTATTGGTATGGCAGTAAATGCAAACTCGGAAATATTTGACATGATAAACCTTCCCAAAATTTGTCGTCAATTTAAAATATCCGGGGCACAAAACTGGGAATTGTGGACTATTAACATCGAAAACGGAGGTGGAATCGGGCGTGATTTGGGATTTCTGCCTTCGCCACTTGTATCTGGAGTAAACACACTGTCGGCGAGTTGTATTGCTGATAGCGCTGAGTGGAAAGTAAACCAATCTGTGGTTACTAAAAAGGAAACTACAACCGGCTTTCATGGTTTCTACCTCACTTTTGAGGATTTGGAAAGAGATTCGGTTGTTTTCAGAGGTATCCGAATTAATTAAAACGCCACTTTCAAATAAATGGTTGGCGTAAACGGAACAGACTCTTCGTACAACCGGATGGTGTTGGTTTGCTCGGTTGGCACCCTTTCAATATTGTGGTACAGAATATTAGCCCTGTTAAACGCATTGAGTACCGAAATTCCGGTCTCGCCGGTAATCTTTTGAAACCGAAACTTGTAGATTAAAGCCATATCAAGACGGATGTAGGGTGTTCTGTCAAGGGTGTATGTTCTATTGTTGAGCGTGTAGATGGCAAAACCGGAAACATACACGTAATTAACTGAAAAATAGACCGGTTCGAAATTTAAAAGGCCTGCAAACTTAATTTCATGTCGCTGATCTTGTGGGGCAGCGTGGTATTTCTTATGCTGAAAATGGCTAAAAAGTTCTTCGGTTTTGCTCAACGTGTAGGAAACCCAGGCGGTGTGCCCTTTGAAATTTTGTTTTATGTAAACGTCAAATCCATAACTGCGGCCCTTCCCATCCGAAATATCTTCGCGGTTTTGTCGCGCGTAATTGATGTACCGTGTTAAACCTTCGGTTTTTCGAAAGTAGGGAGCCCAACTGACTTGTGTTTTGTTCAGTTCAACATTGACTGCAGCTGTTACGTGCTTGCCCTGCAAAACGGGGTAAACAGAATCGTTGGCCAGCGTCCACATGTATCGGAAGTTTCCGCTCTCGTCCTCAATGGAGCTTTTGCTCAGAATTTGGTTATAAAGCCCAGCCGAAAGGTTGAAATCCAGTTGGCCGGAAACAGGGACATTCAAGGAAATACGGGGCTCGACAAGCGATTTTCTCAAAAAGGGAACAAAGGAATAGCGCAATCCGGGTTTTAGGTTTACATGGGGACTGGAAATCTCATCGCTTAAAACAATTGTCATGTAGCGACCTGAAAAACGTTGATCAATGTAGGTAAAGTTCAAGGTGTCTTCCACCCATTTCGAGGTGTTTTTTGTCCATTCAATGTGCGTTGCCAACTTGTGGATTCCGAGAAGAGGCCATTGGTTTTCCCAGGCCAAGGTGGCTTCGCTGGTGGAATTATCGGAATGTAGTGTTTTGCTCTTCGAAGGGATAGTTGTTCCCAAAACAGCTACCTGTTGATTGCGGTCAAACACGGTCTTTCCTTGGGAATAGGTCATTTTCAACCGAGTATGCCATCCATTGGAAAACATTTTTCCTACAACAAATGATCCGCCTCGTTGCTGGTTCTCCTCTTTGGTTGTGCGTTTTACATTTATCCGTTCGGTTATATCTTCGTCCACATCATAGGAGAAAACGTCCTGACCAAGTAGCATACTGGCAGTAACATACGATTTATTGGGATTGTTGTAATGGTATTTGAGGTTTGCATCTTTAAAAACATAATCGGGCGTTACTTCAATAGTGTTTAGCGTGCCTTGGCTACGTTTCAGAAAATCAATCTCTTTTGGGTCGTACAAATTGTGGAATGTATGCCTGAAAGCCATAATCAGCGATGAATTTTTCCCTGTTGGGGTTTCAACCAGGGCGTTTATGGTGTAGTTATTCAGGCTGACTTGCATACCCGGCCTGGTTTTGTTCCCATCGAAACCAGTAATGTCGGCTATGCCGCCAACGCATTTGCCATAGGTGGCATCGAATCCCGCCTTCAACACTTTTATGTCCTTTACCACAAAAGGATTAACGGCACTGATGTTGTCGTTGAAGTTCTTAAGCCCGAACAGTAAAAAACCGTCCAAAAAAACGCGGCTTTGACCAATATACGATCCCCAAATTAGCAAATCGTCCGACGATTCTGCTGAGGCCAAAATGCCTGACTGTAAACGCAATAAATTAAAAACCGAGTTGTCGCTGCTGCCTGGCAAAAAGCGGGTTATTTTGTGGTTGAGACGAACAACTCCGGCTTGCTTTTCGGTGTAAACAAAGGTTTCAATCAGGTTGTCTGACACTACCACCTCCTTGAGTTCGTTTATGCCCGGAGTGAGTAAAATGCGGTGCATTCCGGCAATCGAAAACAACGTGTCTTTACGGTAATACCCAATTTGGGAAAGCGCAAGTTTATAAACGGAATCAGTTGATGTGTATGAGAAAAATCCCCTATCATCGCTGATGGTTCCCGATCCGTTAATCAGGATATTGGTAAATGGAAGTGATTCAAGGGTTTGACTATCCAGAACCTGTCCCATTAGGACTCGTTTTTGTGGCTCCGGTTTTGGTTTTAGTTTGCCCGGATCGGGGTAAATTACAAAAACGTTGTTGCTGATTGTATAATTCACAGGCAAGTTTTCAAGGGCATATTTCAGGGCATCTTCGATGTTATTGAAGCTTTTGTTTACCGAAATAGTAAATTTCCGGAGCGCAGCATCATCGAAGGAAACCGAGGCACCATGCTTATCGCGGAGTTGAACTAAAAATTCGCTTAGGGGCAGGTTTAATGCAGTAATGCTGATTTTCTGGGCTTGTGTTAAGCCACTGAAAAACAGCATTAAAAGAATAAAACTAAGTAAAAGTCTCTTCAAATGGTTATTGGGTTATTTTATATTTTGTTGCACTTATTTTCACCACGTTAAGACCAAATGGTTTTGCAATGATAGTCAAAATTTCTTCGGGCGAACTTCCTCTTTTAAAGTTTCCGGTGTAGGTAGAAGAAAGGTATTTATCGTAAACAATTTGGATATCGAATTGCCTTTCCATTTCTTCGAACACAGCGGAAAGCGGAGCAGCCGTGAAAACGAACTCGTTGGTTGTCCACGAAATGGCATGCTCGACCATGGCATTTTCGTTTATGGCCACTTCTCCAGCGGGGTTCACTTTGGCAGCCTGATTGGGCAACAAAACCTGTTTAACTCCTGTCGTGCTTTTTACTTCCACCTTTCCGGAAATACAATGAACTTTATATTGGTTTCCACGGGCAAAAATATTGAAACTTGTTCCCAGGACTCGTGTTGAACCCAAATTCGACTCTACTTCAAATGTTTTTCCTTTGGTAACCTCGAAATAGGCTTCTCCTTCGAGTGTTACTTTGCGGCTCAGACTCCACCAATAGGGATTATAGGTAACTTTGGTGTTGGCATTGAGGTGAATTTTGCTATTGTCGGGTAAAACACGGGCAATGTGTTCACCGGCAGGAGCATACAAAGTAATTGAATAATAACGCAGGAACGTAAACGCGCCCAGCAAAAGAGCAACAGACGCGGCCAAAGACCATTGAAGGAGAATTTTGCGAACGTTGGTGTTTTGCGGGATCTTTGCTTTGCGTTGTTCCAACAGCGATGTCCAGACCTCTTCTTTGCTCTTGGTGTAAGGGATTTCAACTTTTTCGAAGAAATCGTCGTGTTTGTCGGGGGTTGTATAATTATGCTTCATGGTACAAGGCTTCGTTGAGTTGTTCAAGGGCTTTAGTCATTCTTTTCTCTACCGCTTTTTGGCTGATATTCAAATGATCCGCAATCTCTTTGTATTTCAATCCATCCATTCGGCTCATCAGAAAAACTACTCGTTGGTTTTCATTCATTTCCGAAAGGACTTTTTCGTAGATATTTTTTGTTTGTTGAAAACTCAGGGCATCTTCGGGCGAATCGGAAAGGGTCTCGTATTGTGGTAGTTGTGCGAATTTCAGGGCTACTTGTTTTTTTCTGTATTGACTTACGAAAATGTCGCCTGCAATTTTAAAAAGGAGTGCTTTCTCTTTATTCTGCTCGGGATGTAAATCCTTTTCCCAAATCCTCAAAAAAGTTTCCTGTGCTATATCGGTTGCCATTTCCGCGTTACCGCACCGATAGAAAATGTAATTGCGAACGAGGCGAAAATAGTTGTCAAACAACGCTTTAAAGTAATCTTCCAACATGTCCGGATTTAGTTAGGTGGTGTATGCAAAAGTACGACTTCTGTTTTAGATTTTTGAAGGAAAGAAGCCGGATTCTCAATCCCTTTGAAAACCCGGCTTTTGATGTTTTTTAGTGTTTATTGTGCTTTCTGGAATTCGTAGTTGGGTTGAAGGCTAATTAATTCCTGTCCAAACAATAAATCTGTCCATTAAAGCCATGGAAACTGTCTGCGTCTTTCCAGTGTTATTTGGCGGGTTTCACCATTTTTGGTTATGGTTGCAATGTCGTCGCAATTGCCGTCTCCGTAGTCAAGGGAGGCAAAGACTGTGTTGTTGTAGTTGAATTCCACAGTTCCCGACACAATGTAACGGCATCCACCAGTTTTTACCAGGGGCTCAATTATAGTTTTGCCAAAGGTGGTTTCGTCGTCAGTGTGATAGGTTACGAATCCGGTAATCATAATTAGATCGTCGGTGTGGTCAAAAATGGTTTCGAATCCTTGCGCCAACGTGCGGGTTCGTTCGCCATGGCGGTACAACACGGAACCATCAGCAAAGGTAATGGTAATGTCGTTGTTGTGTGAAAATATGCGCTGCGTGCTGTCGGTTCCGGTAAACGTACACACTCCGCCTCCGGCAAGCATGGTTGAATCGATGTAGAAATTCTGGTATGTAACTGTGCGTGTGGCTCCGTTGGTAAATATGGGTGCCGATACCTCTATTACTATTATCCCGCGTAAAACACGTCCGTTTACCAATTCAATTCCGTCGCCGTAGTCAATGGTAATGGTTTTTGGGAAACTATACCCCGCGGGGTTAACGGTAATAGCCGGGCCTACACCGTTTACATAACGGGGGCGGCGTCCTTTTTCGCCGGATTCTGATTTTTCGATGCTGCCAATAGATGCATCGGAGCCCGCCAGATAATCCACTTCGTAATCGGCTGCTTCCTGTAGGTTGTCAACCATGGCATCGTTGGTTACAATGGCATTTTCGTTATCGGTTAATAAATCAGTGCCCGAGAGGGTTTGTTTTTCTTCACAACTTGCAAACAATAACGCTGTTACTGTGGCTGCGGTTACAATGTAATTTTTCATAATTCTACGTTTTTATGGGTTTGTATATTCCCATACCGCACAACGTTGGTTTTACCCTACCTTTTTTCGAACGTTATTTTTAAAATTTCATAAGAATGAGTTATTTCAAGAAAAAGCAATAAATTTATATACCAGATAACTAATATATAAAAATACAAAAGATTTATTTTTCACAAAAACGTGAACATACCATCATTCCCAATTAATCTTTCCCCTTTTCACCTTTGCAGAATTTTGCACTGTAAACACCGCTGTCACAACGACAACTTTTTCCGGATATTCCGATATACGTCGTTTTCTTCTACCCCCTAAAAACTCCCATTTTGTCGATTCGTACACCACTTTGTACGGATTGATAACACTCTTGGCGTGGACAAAAGTACCTTTGCGTCCTAAAAAAATGAAATTCACATCTAATTGAAGATAGTATGAAAGTACATTTTATGGTGCGCAGTGCATTACTTTCCATTTTGACATTGGGACAGTTGCCTGTTTTTTCGCAGGAGTATCAGTTAACAGCCTCTATAGGCGAATTCACACCGCTGAACGGCTCCACCGTTGCTACATTCAATGATGCCGATGATGGTGTTACTTCACCCATTAACCTGGGTTTTAGTTTCGATTTTAATGGAACCACCTATTCTCAGGTTGTGGCAGCAACCAATGGATTTATTTCCTTTAACCTGGCCACTAGTTCTGGTTATTCCAACAATCTGGCTACCACAGACGCGCAGTTAAGACCATTAATTGCGCCCCTGTGGGATGATTTAGCCGCTTATGAAGGAATTGCCAGTTATAAAACCGAAGGTACAGAACCAAACCGGATTTTTACCTTCGAGTGGTTGAACTGGTATTGGAATTACAATGCAGACCTGCCTGCAATCTCTTTTCAGGTAAGACTTTTTGAAGGTATGAATGAAATAGAATTTTTATATCGGCAAGAGTCAGGAGATATAAATAGTGGCAGCGCATCCATAGGTTTTGCATTTCAGAATTCCGGCTTTCTCTCCCTTAGCGATGTTAGTGATTCGCCTACCGTGAGTTCACAAGTAGAAACCAAAAATATTGCCACAAAATCGGCAACCGGACAATCCTATCGCTTTAGCAAAGAGATTCGTCCCGAACCATCAAATCATGCCACATCTTTCACAGCAACCAGTTACGGTAATCGAATCACCTTGAATTGGATAGATGCCACAGGTGAAAACTATCCCCGCGGTTATGTAATTCTGGCTTCCAATACCACCAATTTTCCAGCTCTCACCGATTTGGTTGACAATCCAGTTGATCGCGATTTATCTGACGGGACAGGATTGGTAAAGGTGCCATTTGGTGCGCCGACTTACCAGAATTTTCTGAATGCAGCTTTTGACTCTACTTACCATTTTCAAATCATTCCCTATTCAAATTCAGGATCAACTATTGATTATTTAACGTCAGGAACCATTCCACAAACAACAGTTACATGCACGGCTTTGTCTGAGCCATCGAATTATGCCACAGACTTTTCAGCTTCCACTAACGGAATTAACCTGAATTTGACCTGGACCGATGCAACCGGAGATGTTCTCCCCGATGGTTACCTGATTTTTGTCTCATACCATAATGAATTATATATTAGTCCAATATTTATCTAAAAAAAATATACTCATAAGCCACAATAGACTTAATCTCTTTTCTAGTGATCCTGGCAGCAATTCCACAGACGTACTCTTGAAGCATTTCTAAAGAGTAGAACATTTTGTTTGTGAAATCTCTTTTGAATTTCGCCCATACTTTTTCGGAAGGATTTAGTTCCGGCGAGTAAGGTGGCAGGAATATTAGTACGATATGCTCTGGTATTTTCAATTCTTTTCGCTTTATGAAAAGCACCATTGTCAAGAACAATAACTTTAAGTTCTTGTGGTTCCTGACCCGAGAATTCATCAAGAAACCGTTGAAAAGTATGGGCATTACACAGGGGTAATTCAAGCAGGAAACTACTTCCGTTTAAGGGTGAGAATGCCCCAAATAGATATGTCGACCGAAATATCTGATGGAAAGGGCATATCGGTTTTACAGACTTTGCCGTTAATACTTTACCATTTCTTGTAAACAAACCAAAACGACTCTCATCCTGGAAATAAAGATTTATGGAAGCGAACCCTTGCCCTTTTTTGCCGATTGCTTCTTCGCAGATTTTAGCGAAGTTTTTTTAAAAGTTTCCACCGCCTGTGCATCTTTCTTTACATGACTTTTACGGGCGACTTTTAGACTTGACTCAAAATTTCTAATACAATATTTACAATAGTTCGTTAAACTTTTACATAAATGTTTGATTTTCAACAAAATAAGTGCTGAAAAATTTGGTAAAGTCCCTGATAATCAGTAACTTAACGGATTAACCACAATCTGTTTAAATTATGACGCTCAGGGACCAAATATCATACAAGACATTGATAAACAAATGT
>JBBISE010000121.1:0-11446 GCA_037441445.1 Salinivirgaceae bacterium | reverse complement strand
TTTTTATCAATAAATTTGTCAAAACAATAAGTTGCATTTATAACTTGAATTCAGCAAACAAAAACGCCCCAATGTCGAAAAGAATACCGGGGCGTTTTTGCTTCAAGGTTAAGCGCTGGAGACTGGCCTTTACATTTCTGGTTTACTTTGCAGAATGTTTTGAGTTTGTGTCACAAAATCGCGAAGGGATTTAAGCATGTTTCCAACTTGCAAAATCATATTCTTGGTTTCTTGCAATATGGTTAAATAAAGGATACTATTTCTGGTATTCACGTGCCCCCCTTTAATCCTCTTAATCTGGGCTTTACGTGCAACATTAATTTGATCTAAAATTTCGGACAACAGGTTTACAACTTCTTTTGTTTTGTAGTGTTTGTTTTCTACAATTAAGTGCAACGCTAAATTATAAAATTCGGACATCTTTTCGGAGATTTCCACCAGTTCCTGCCGCTGTTGTTCGGTAACGGGTTTATGGTTGTTGTTGACGTGATCGTAAACAGGATTGGTAATATAGCGTAGCGAATGTGCTGCTTCCCTCATGTAATCAACTGTTTGCACATAAAAATGGCCACTTTCCACTGAAACTTTGTTCAGGTTTCGGATAACCTTATACACATCATTTTTCATTGATTTAATCTGATGATTGAATTCATCGGAATCCTGTCTGATACTTTTCAATGTCTTTCTATCCTCTTCTATTAATCCATTGATGGTTACAAAATAAATCTTTGAAATTTTAATTAGCGACGATTTAACGGATTCATTAATATTATCGACCCACTGTTGCGAGGCATCATGTTGCTGTTTTTCCAATTTTTGTTCTTCCAAATCTTCCTCAATCTGTGCTTTTTTAGTTTTACGGAATGACTTAAAAACCGACCAACCAACAAATAGCAATACGATAAAAAGACCCACGGGTTTGGTAAGATAGATAAACCCACCAATAACAAATGCCATGGTAAATGCAGCCAAGGCGGTAATAAACCAACCACTTATTACGGTAAAGACTCCGGTAATTCTGTACACAGCACTATCGCGTCCCCAGGCACGGTCAGCCAGCGATGCCCCCATGGCTACCATAAAAGTAACATACGTGGTTGACAAGGGTAATTTCATGGAGGTACCCAGGGCTATTAAGGCACTGGCCACGGTCAGGTTAACCGCTCCCCGAATCATATCAAATGCGGGCTTCTCATTTTCAGGAACATCTAAATCTTCATCGACATAGGGTTTAAAGCGGTTTTCAATCCAGTTTTCAACGGGCTTGGGTGTTATTTTCGAAAAGAAGTTGCTCATGTTCATTGAGCTTCTGACCAACAAGCGACTGAACGCCGACGATGAAAACCTTTCTGCCCCCTCGTCCTGGCGGCTAAGATTGACAGATGTTGCAATAACTGCCTTGGCTTTTCTCGAAGTCCACAAAGTAATGACCATAACCCCTCCGGCAACCAAAAGCATCCATGTTGGTGTCTGCACGGCTTCGCGCAGAATTTCCATTGTGTATTGCGTTTCGGCCACACCCGAGTCCGTGTAATGCACAAAGGCATCGAAACCGGCAATGGGAACCCCGATAAAGTTCACTAAGTCGTTTCCGGCAAAAGCCATGGCAAGGGCAAAGGTTCCTGCCATTACTACTACTTTTGTAGGATCAATTCGGAATAGAGCAAATAAAATCTGTAGAATTAAGGTCCAACCAACAAACGAATAGGCCATAATCATCCCCGTGTGGCTTTTAATAGAGCTATAAACCTCAGGCGAGATAAATGATGCCCCCTTCAACCCTTTTAATATGATAAAATAGGTAATTGCAGAAATGGCCAAGCCTCCAAACATGCCACCAAAATACTTCAGGTTCTGCTTATAGCGGAACGAGAATAGGATGCGTGAAAAAAACATGAGAACGGCTCCCACACTAAAAGCAATGACCACCGATAGCAAAATCCCTGAAATAATTCCCAACGCTTTGTTAGTGTTAATATATTGCCCCAGGTTTCCTGCTGTTTCCGGGTTTTGCCAAATTACTATCGAAGCAACCACCACAGCGGCACCAAGAAGTTCAAATACAATGGATACAGTTGTAGAAGTTGGCAAACCAAGGGAATTGAACAAATCGAGCAACAGAACGTCGGCAAGCATAACGGCCACAAAAATGACCATAATATCAGCAAATACAAACCTTTCGGGGTTAAAGATACCTGTCCGGGCTATTTCCATCATTCCGCTGCTAAAGGTGGCACCAACGAAAACACCCAAGCTGGCTACAACCATAATAACCCATCCTTTGCTTACTTTGGCGCCAATGGCTCCATTCAGAAAGTTGACAGCATCGTTGGCCACTCCAACAACAAGGTCCGAGATAGCCAATACAAATAATACGGCAATAATTGCAATGTAAGATGTATCCATAGTTAAAGAATTTTTCCTTGTGAATTCGGCTGCAAAAGAATTAAATTAATCATGCTTTTAGGTTAAGTTAAGGTTAAATCTCTTAACCAAGGCTCGTTGTCAACAATAAACCTCTAAATTTGTTGGGTTCTTAAAATAACTTAAATTTGGGATACTTTTATCAATTTGTCGTGAGAAAATAATGGATTCTGTAAAAAAAACAGCTACCAACCCCATAAAACCAAGAAGCCGGGCAATGAAAAACTTTTCAGCCGAGCAGCTGACCTTAATCATCTCAATTGGCGTGATCTTTATTTGTTCAGTTTTCTGGCTTATCGATTATTATTTTCAGCTGCCTGGCTTTATGCTAATTATATGGATAAGTGGAGCTTTTCTTTTGACATACCGGGCCGTCAAATTTATCCTTCGCAGGTACATTTACGACCGTATAAAACCCATTTACAAGGCAATCCACAATGTAAACCAATCGGACAAGTCGAACGGCATGGGTCCCGATAGCGATTTAATTGGTCATGTTGAAAAGGAGGTTGCCCAATACCGTAAGGATAAGTCATCAGAAATTGAAAAGCTTAAAGAATTAGAAAAATATCGACGCGATTTTTTAGGCAATGTTTCGCACGAACTGAAAACGCCAATCTTCAACATCCAAGGCTATATTCTAACGCTACTGGACGGTGGTATAAACGACCAAAATATAAACATGTTATACTTGAAGAGAACCGAGAAAAGTATTAACCGGATAATAACTATAGTTGAAGATTTGGAAGCCATATCGAGGCTTGAATCAGGTGAATTGCAACTGATTTTACAGGAGTTTAACATTCTTAAGGTGACTGACGAAGTATTTGAAATGCACCAGTTGCTGGCAACCGAGAAAAACATTACACTAAGGACAAATTCTCAGAGTGCAAAACCCATACTTGTTTTGGGCGATAAAAAACGGATAATCATAGCACTAAGCAATCTTGTAGTTAACGCCATAAAATACGGTAAAAAAGATGGGTTTGTAAAGGTAGGTTTTTACGATATGGACGACAAGTGGCTGATAGAAGTTAGCGACAATGGAATTGGTATTGAAACAAAGCACTTACCCAGGATCTTTGAACGTTTCTACCGAATTGATAAAAGTCGGTCACGCGAGGATGGAGGCACCGGACTTGGATTGGCCATTGTTAAACACATTGTTGACGCACACAAACAAACCTTAACGGTGAAAAGCGTTCCTGGCGAAGGAACCTCCTTTACTTTTACATTAGATAAAAAGAACAAAGCAACATAAAAACAGGTTATGGACACAGTAAAAAAAACAACCATTTTGCTCGTTGACGATGAAGAAGATATTCTGGAGTTTGTGAGCTACAACCTTATCAAGGAAGGGTATTCTGTCGTAACAGCCAACAATGGCAAAAAAGCCCTTGAAATGGCAAATGAATCGCATCCGCAACTTATAATTCTGGATGTGATGATGCCCGAAATGGATGGTATTGAGACATGCCAGGAAATGAGAAAGGTGCCTGAATTAAAAAATACCGTAATTGCGTTTCTTACAGCACGGGGCGAAGACTATTCCCAAATTGCCGGATTCGATGCCGGAGCAGACGATTATATAACCAAGCCTATTAAGCCCAAAGTGCTCATTAGCAGGGTAAAAGCATTACTAAAACGCTCGCATGTTGAGAGTGCAACGGAACAAGAACAACCCAAAACCATTGAAACAAAAAAATTGATAATCGACAAGGAACGCTACATTGTTGTTTATCAGGGGGAAGAGTTGGTTTTACCGCGCAAAGAATTTGAACTGCTTGCCTTATTGGCTTCAAAAAAAGACAGAGTGTTTACGCGCGACGAAATATACACCGCTGTCTGGGGCAACAATGTGATTGTTGGAGACAGAACCATTGATGTGCATATCAGAAAGTTACGTGAAAAGATTGGCGATGATACCATCAGAACAATAAAGGGAGTGGGTTACAAATTTATTGAATAGAGTTTCCCATTACGGTTTCGTTGAAAAAGCGGCAAAACTTATTTAACCCACATTCAGGACATTTGGGCTTTCGGGCCAGACAAACATAACGTCCATGCAAAATAAGCCAGTGATGGGCATTGGGAATGTCTTTTTCGTCGAAAATGGCCACCAATTGTCGTTCGGCTTCCAAGGGGTTTTTAGCATTTGAGGTCAATCCTAAACGGGCCGAGACCCTGAACACGTGCGTATCAACAGCCATGGCCGGTTTATTGAAAGCCACCGAGGCAATAACGTTGGCAGTTTTGCGGCCAACACCGGGGAGCGTTTGCAATAGCTTAACATCGGAGGGAATCTGGCCTTGAAATTCGTTGCAAACCATTTTCGCCATGGCCAACAGGTTTTTAGCCTTGTTGTTGGGATAGGAACAACTTTTTATGTATTGAAAAATATCTTCTATGGTCGCCTCTGCCATTTGAAAGCAGTTGGGGAAAGCTTTAAAAAGTGCCGGCGTTATTTGATTGACCCTCTTATCAGTGCATTGTGCTGATAGAATGACAGCCACCATCAGCTCGAATGTTGAATTATAATGCAACTCGGTTTCTGCCATGGGCATGTTTTGCCTGAACCATTCTATGATTTTCCCAATCCGTTGTTTATCTTTCATCCCGACCTATCATTTTAAGGAATTCGTCTTCGGAAATCAACTTCAAGCCAAGGTTTCGGGCTTTATCCAGTTTTGACTCACCGGCATTTTCACCCACAATAATCAAATCGGTTTGCCTGCTGATGCTACCCACGGGTTTGCCCCCGAACTGTTCTATGGTTTGTTGAATTTCGTCGCGACTGAAGTTAACCAGTTTTCCCGTTGCCAGAATACGCATCCCGTTCAAAAAGTTCTCTTGCACAACTGGTTGCACAGACGATTCCATTTGTAAACCATATTCTTTCAAACGATTAATTATTTCTACATGTTCCGGTTTTGCAAACCAAAAAACAAGGCTTTGTGCAATCTGAGGGCCAACATCTTCAATTTGAGTTAAACGTTCCTCCGTAGCCTGCATAAGTGCCGACATCGATCCCAAATTCCGCGCCACAACTTTAGCCACCGTTTCGCCAACGTGCTTTATACCTAAGGCAAATAAAACCCTTTCGAAAGGCACTTGCTTTGAAACTTCAATACCTGAGACTATATTTTGAGCCGATTTTTCGCCCAATCGTTCCAAACCCGATAGTTGCGATACGGTAAGCGTATAAAAATCAGCCACGTTTCTGACCAATCCCTGTCTGTACAACAACTGAATTGTCTCGTCGCCCAGCGATTCTATATTCATAGCCTTGCGAGCCGTAAAATGTACTAATTTGCCCGTTATTTGAGGTGGACAGGCATCCTCGTTAGGACAAATCCAGGCCGCTTCGCCAGGCCTTCTTTCGAGCAGAGTTCCACACTCGGGACAATTCTCCGGAAAACCTACCGGTTTAAAATTTACGGCACGTTCCTTTTTGTCAACGCCCACTATTTTAGGAATTATTTCGCCTCCTTTTTCAATGAAAACAGTATCGTTCAGGTATAAATCAAGAGCCTCAATAATATCTGCATTGTGCAATGAAGCACGTTTTACCGTTGTTCCTGCAAGAAAAACAGGTTGCAGATTTGCAACAGGAGTAACCACTCCTGTCCTACCCACTTGAAAATCAACAGACAATAACTTTGTTGATACGGTTTCGGGTTTGTATTTGTAGGCAATGGCCCAACGGGGCGATTTGGCAGTTAGTCCCAGTTCAGATTGTTGTGCGAGATTATCAACCTTTACAACAATTCCATCAATGTCATAGGGTAACTCATCGCGTTTTGTGTCCCATTGTTCGATAAATTTCATGACATCTTGCATGGAATCAAAGCGGGCTATTACTTTTGGAGTGTTAAAGCCCCACTGTGAAGCTTTTTGAATGTTTTCGAAGTGCGAATCGGAAATCATTACGTCCGAAACTACAGCATAAAGGAAACAATCCAAGGGTCGTTGGGCAACTTCCCTGGCATTTTGCAGCTTAAGGCTTCCTGCAGCGGCATTTCGTGGGTTGGCAAACGTTTTTTCGCCTTTTTCAGCCCGCTGTTTGTTCATTTTCAAGAATTTATCGCGTGGCATAAAAATTTCGCCACGCATCTCGAATTGCGCAGGATAATCACCGGGAATAAGTTGCAAGGGAATAGTCCTGATGGTTTTGACATTGGTGGTTACGTCATCGCCCACAACGCCATCGCCACGGGTTAAAGCCCTTGTCATCAGTCCGTTTTCATAAGAAATGCTAATGGAAAGCCCGTCATATTTCAGTTCACAAACATAGGCCACTTTATCGCCCACAAGTTGTCTAACGCGTCGGTCGAAATCGGTAAGCTCTTCAATGGAATATGCATTCGTAAGCGAAAGCATGGGATATTTGTGGGCAGCCTGTTCGAATTGCTGATTAATATCGCTTCCCACCCGTTGGGTGGGTGAATTTGGATCGAAAAATTCCGGGTTTTCAGCCTCGAGTTTTTCCAATTCGCGCATCAGCATATCGAAGTGTAAATCACTGATTAATGGACTGTTGAGAATATAGTAATGGTGATTGTATTGATGCAACTCCCGGCGAAGTTCGAGAATGCGCTGGTGGATTTGTTCCTTCATGGTGTGTTGATTAACTGTATGAATTGTTAGAGCCTTCGTTTCCTGTAAGCCTTTTACTCGAAAATACAAAAATAGGAACTCAAGCCCACATTCGCAAACAGAGAATGCTCCTATATTTTTAAGGTGTTCTTTTTTAGGATACGGATGTACGTAATCGTACATTTTAGAAAAAGAAATGCAGAATGAGAAAAATCATAAACCACAAAAAGACAACACTTTGTATCAAATGGCATAAAACATGAACTGTAGGTTGCGTCAGCTTGAAATATTCATAATAGCCCAATAAACCCAAGCCGGAACGTTGGCAACAGCAATCCGGCCCCGTTGTACTTCACGCAACACAAGTGCTGACAATACTCCAAGGGCTGCAACCATAAGTTCCCTCACATTCCCCCACATCCGGTTGCAGCCCTTTTTTTTCTATACTTTGACATGGTTCAATAGAAACCAATATAACCAAAACAATCTTAATCAGAAATTATGACTGACCGGAAAATGCAAAACAAATGTGGTCCCCTTACCCACTTCAGATTCAACTTCTATGGTTCCATTGTGCTCATATACAATGCCATAAGAAATGGAAAGTCCCAGACCTGTTCCCTTTCCGACATCCTTTGTGGTAAAGAAAGGATCAAAAATCCGGGAAATGAGTTCCTCCGGAATTCCCTTTCCTGTATCGGCAAATGACAATAGAATTTTATTCCCGTCTAATTTTGTTGTAATGGTAATTGTGCCCTTGCCGTCAATAGCATCGCAGGCATTTGTGAGAATGTTCATGAAGACCTGAATTAACTGCCCCCCCTTACTCAGAATAATGGGCAGCTGACTATCGAAATGCTTAACTATCTCAATACGATTTTTGTACTGGTTTTTCAATAGCACCAACACGCCATCAATAGCTTGGTGAATGTCAAACTGTTTCCATTCCTGAGACTCGCCCCGTGAGAATTTGCGCAACCCTTCCACAATTTCTGCAATCCTTTCGGCACCTACCAAAATGTCCTGGACCGTTTGCTCAACGGTGGCCATGGCTTCATGATAGTTTGCCTCGCGCATTGCCAGTTCCAACACCGATAGCTTTTCTTGTGGTGTTAGAGGTTTGTCCTTTATGGTATCGAAAACAGAAAGAACGGTATTCAAATCCTGAAAATCGTTGGATAAAATATTGGCCCCAGCATACACGAAATTTACGGGATTGTTTATTTCGTGCGCAATTCCGGCTACCAGTATGCCAATAGACGCCATTTTTTCTGATTGAACTAGTTTTTGTTGTGTATTTTTAAGGTTTTCGAGCGTTGCCTCAAGCTCTTCTTTCTGTTCAGCAATTTTTTGCTTTGCTTTCTTGTTTAACCAATAGGCACGATAAACCAAAAATGCTGATAGTAAAACAATGGCGATTATAAGAAACGACGAAATCAAGAGTCTTAGCTGTCGCTGAATCACAACCTCTTGCTCACTCAGCTCAGCCTTACGCAAAGAAAGTTCCTCGGTTTTTGAATCAATATCGCGGCTAAGACTGTCGGATAGCCTTTTCTGCAACCCAACAGTATGCTGATATTCAATAAGTAATTGGTCGTATTCCCTTCTTTCACTCTG
The DNA here is from genome assembly GCA_037441445.1 of Salinivirgaceae bacterium. Lineage (GTDB taxonomy): Bacteria > Bacteroidota > Bacteroidia > Bacteroidales > Salinivirgaceae > JAAYQU01. The sequence continues at coordinate 2,809 of JBBISE010000121.1, read as the reverse complement.
AAAAGTTGTAATTTGCTGCCGGATGTCATCAAACTTTGCCTGTTGATTTTTAATTTCGAGGTTTAATCTCTCCGAAATAGAATCTTTTTGGCTTATTAGGTCATTTTGCTCAGCGATAATTTTTTTATTGTGGATCATATTTTCTGACATTCGTTTCAGGGAATCTTTCATTTGTCTAAGGTTCCGGTTTTGAACATCGGCTTGTGCTTTCAAATCTTCAACCACTGCTTTTTGCTCGTCCCACAACTTTTTTGCCTGTATATATAATTCCCTGACTTCTATTTCCGTTCCCTTAAGAAAAACTATCTTTTCGGACAATTCAAGACCTTGAAACAGTATATTTGCACGGTTATATTCAAAGGAATATTGCTCGCCAGTGGCACTTAAAACAAGGTTTATCATAATTTCACCCGGTTGCGTATGTTCTTCTGTAATGATGAGTGTGTTTTGTTTAGCCGCTTTCTTTAATACCAATGGCAACTGACTATTATTTACCTTCTCAACGTAAAGTAAATGTACATCCTGTATGGAACTAAGCGTGGGAAACACTCTTAGAGAAACTTTTTTACCATTGACCTTTGCTTTTTCAGCCAAAAGGCGGGCACTTTCAACAAGCCGGGGGTTTTCGGTGTATAAACCAAAATAGAAAGAAGCTACCGAATCGGTTTTCCAAGTCACATGCTCCATTATTTTATACACTATGGCCATTTTTATGGTCTCGGCAGAGTGTTGCGCAAAAGATCCTGTAGTAATAAAAACTAATAGTGTAATATATATGTATTTGATATATAATTTACAATAAATATCACTAAGTAATTTTAACAACAGAAAACGATAGAGAGACAAACATTGTCCTACAAAAGAATTACTAATTTTCACTGATTTTCTATACATTAAAATCAAGGATGTATTCAAGTTTTCTATTTAGCGAACATTCTTGTCTTTAGAAATGTTTACGAATCGTAAAAAAATGTAAGATTGCCAAAATTGAGTACCAGTTTTGGCTAAATTTGACAAAAATTGACTAGAATGGAAAAAATACGATGTCCATGGGCTCCGGTTTCAGATGCAAAATACCTGCACTACCATGATGCTGAATGGGGTGTACCCGTTTTTGATGACAACAAATTGTTTGAGATGCTTATTTTGGAAGGGGCACAAGCCGGATTAAGTTGGCGTACAATACTGCACCGGAGAGAACAATACCGACATGATTTTTGTGGTTTCGATCCGCTCAAGGTTGGTCAAATGACTGAAAGTGAAGTTAATAACTTGCTGACAAATGGTGGTATTATTCGAAACCGTCTGAAAATAAAATCGGCCATAACGAATGCCCGCATTTTTATGGAAATTCAAGAAGAGAATGGTTCGTTTTCAAAGTATTATTGGAACTGGGTTGATGGAAAACCCATTGTCAACCATTTCGAAACCATGAAGGAAATGCCGGCAAAAACCCCTCTGGCTGAAAAAATAAGCAACGATTTGAAAAAGAGGGGCATGAACTTCGTTGGCCCCACCATCATTTATTCCTTAATGCAGGCAACCGGAATGGTGAACGATCATTTAACAAGTTGTTTCCGACATCGGGAAATTATGGAACAGATGGATTGTTAAAAGAAGGCTGAATTCTGGGAATGAAAATCGATAAGAATAGGTAGTTATTTCTTGTTTCTGGATAACTATATTGCTGTCTTAAAAGAGACTTCTGGTCAGTTTATTGTGGTTTGAATCGGTAGTACGATTCAAATACAACTTCTGACGAACCAAAATGACGAATCAAATCAGCCAAATACAGCGTAAATTCGGTCAAATGACCATAGTTTATAAATTCCGGATCATCGTTGGGTTTATGAAGATAGGAACGGTTGGTTATTCCCGTTGCCAATGTGTGGGCAACAATGCCAATAGTATCGTTTACTTTTGTCCGGGCAAAGCTGATGTTGTCGCTCATGACATAGTAGAAAAAACTTCTGGAAGGAATGGAAGCAACGCGCCAAGGTGTTCCGTGGTTGAAGGTTTCCACTAATTTTCGGAGGTTTGATAGGGAATCGCCGGTTATATAAAAATAGTAGGGTTTCAGGTCATCCGTTCGGCCTACCATGTCGAAATTCAGGTTCAGAACAATTTTCGACGCCTCGAACGGAAGGTTGCGACAAAAATGTCCTGAGCCTCGAAAACCATGTTCTTCGCCACTGAAGGCTGTAAAAATAATGCTTCGCTCCGACTCGTAGTTTTTTGATAACTCATACGCTAAAGCCATAATCAGGGCTGTCCCAGATGCATTGTCATCAGCTCCATTATAAATGGAATCTTCTGCCCCATGTTCTATTCCAATATGATCGAAATGGGCTGAAAGCACAATGTATTCCCTGGCGGGAACAACTTTTCCTGGCAATATTCCAATAACGTTTCGTTCTCCAATGTTGCTTTTCCCATAATAATAATGTTGAATAAAAGCAGTATCGTAAAAAAAAGGTTGTAAACCAGCCTGTTGAAATCTTTGTGCAATGTAATTTGCCACTTTTTCCATCTCGGGCGAACCATTTTTCCTGCCCAACATTGAATCGGAGGCCAAGCAGTAAACCCAGTTTTTAAGGCTGTCGCATAGTTGAAGATGGGTTTCGCACTTTGGAGTCTTGTTGCATTGCGTAATAATTGCCAACAGCGAAGCAAGCAAAACAAACAGAAAGGCTTTTTTATGATATTTTAGCATTGGTTCTGTTTTATGTTGTGTTGAATTGTTGAGAAAAACGTTCATAAATTCAACAAATAAATGCAACTTTTACAGAGAGGAGATAAAGATTAAATT
>JBBISE010000120.1:0-11454 GCA_037441445.1 Salinivirgaceae bacterium | reverse complement strand
TATTGGCTATGGAAATATGAATTTTTGGGTGACCCAACGCACAAAACAGGAAAAAGCCGGGCCCGGCTTATGGCCAAAAACAGGTTGTTTTCGATAATAGAAATTTTCAGTTGAGCCACATCAATTCCAATAGCCTGCACCATATCCATTGGAACATCTTTGTGCATGGGTCTAATTGGTTTAATAGTATTGTGCAAACGATTTTCGTTTTCAATAAATTGTTCTGTTAGTATTTTCCGATGCTGCGTTTGGTTCGGATTGATATACCGTATATTGCCCGCCAAGTACCGTTCGGTGGTGCGAAAACTGCGATTTGTAGTCGGGTTAATTCCCTGAGAAACTTTTGTTGATAAAATTAGCCAGCAAAGCGGGGGTTGTGTTGTTTTTTTTACTTCTGGGATTATCATAGCTTTGCTTTGGGATGCCTCGTTTAGGGAGATATGGACTAAAATTCCGTCGAAAAATATTCCTACCGGATTTCGGTTTATCACTCTGTTCTCATTTTCAATCTTAGTGAAATGTGGATTGTGTTCCAATGCATGCAAGTTACAAAGGCTGACCCGCATGGTTCGTTATGCCGGAATTTCCACCAAATTGTTCCCAAAATAGAGGCAATCCGCATTTTTCAAGAATCCTGTGGAGAAAAATATTTCCTTTGATAACAATGCATTGCGTTTGTAGGTTGGAGCAGCGGAGATTTCGGACAGGATGTTGACAACAGGGACCTTAATATCCTCCGCCGTCAACAATCCTTCTGCTTTTCTTAAAATTTTTAGAATCGAGAAACTCAGAATGGCAGCCAGAGTAATTGTAAAAAAGATAGCTGCAATATAAATCAATATGTCGTTTTCCTGAATAATTCCCGAATCAAAGTCCTCTTGCGAAAAAAAGAGGTAATCGCCAATTTTTTGGGCATTGTAAACCAAAACAAAGACTATGGCCGCCCCCGGAATGGCAATGCCCAAAAAGGTCTTCAACACTTTTGCATTTAGTTCCGAGCGTCTTTGTTGGACAATGTCCATGAGGGCTTCGGTTTTTGAGCGAATTGTATTTTTATTCATTTGTTGAAATGATTTTTACTGAAAGTTTGACAATCGTTATACAAAATAGAACGGCGTTCGGACAAAAACCAGAACGCCGTTTAATACTAAGCTTATATTTTACCTTTCGTGGTAATCCGCTCCATCGTTATTGTCAAAAGTTACGGTAGAGTAGTCAAGCGATGATTCACTGTCAACCGTAATTCCAAAGCTTTTTGAGAACGCAATGCGCGAATGCGCTAGAGTTATGGTGTTGTGACCGGTATTGTCGAACATGATAGCTCCGTTGTAAGTATTTCTTCCGGCGTATAAAATTTCACAGTTTGTCATCGAACTGCCATTCGAGCCTTCGTAGAAGTTCAAACCATCCCAATCGCCTTTGGCAGGTGACGGAGCTGCAGATGTAAATACAATAGGGTTGGTATCGGTTCCATTGGCTATGAGTTTTCCATATTGCCCGCCATAATATCCAAAATATATAACTTTGTCTAAGGTGAATTTGACAATCGTTCCAGGACTTAGTGTCAAAGTTACCCCATTTCCATCAGAACCAACGTGAATGGATTCTTCAAAAACATAAGGTACTCCATGATTTAACCACGTGTGGTTCCCTAGTTTGTCTAGATTATCGTTTACCAATATTCCCAGGGCATTGTTGTCAAAAGTATTGCCGACACCTATGGTACTGACATAATTTGAGGTGATGTTGATTGAATAGGCCAGGTTCGATGCAAAATGGTTGTTCGTAAACTCGGTAAACCGGCCTTCCCCTCCCAATAAAATTGCATCATGCTGCATATTTTCGAAACGGCAGTTGTTAAAGGCAACGTTGGCTTCTTGTATGTAAATACCCCCATCATATTCGTTTTTACCCGCGTATTCGAAAGTACAGTATGAGAATTCACTTAAAGAGGATCCGTTATAAAATTGAATTCCATTGTAATCGCCAGCCTGAGGAGCTGTACTGTTTGAAGTGAAAACTATTGGATTTGACTCTGTCCCATTGGCAATAATTTTCCCATATGTGCTACCATAATAGGATACATAAATGGTTTTGTCACTTGCGAATTTCAATACAGAACCTGCGCTAATGTTCAAAGTTACACCATTGCCCGAAGCTCCAATATGAATAGTTTCAGAAATAATATACGGAGCGTTGTGGTTAAGCCATGTATAAGTACCTGCCTGATCTAAATTGTTGTTAATTGAAATACCATAACGAGTACCAACATTGAAATCGTTACCTTCTCCAATGGTGTGTACATTATTGGATTCGATTTCAATAGCATTCATTTCAATGGACGTGAATGTATTGTTAGTAAATTGAGTGAAATTACCATTGTTTTCCAGTATAATGGCTGTGTTCTTGATATTCAGAAACTGGCAATTGTCGAATTTAACTGAAGTTTCATCAATATTAATAGCTCCAAGATATTGATTCTTTCCACCATATTCGAAAATACAATGTACGAATTCGCAGTTGTTTGCTCCTGAGTAAAACCCAATCCCCTCATAATCGCCGGCTGCCGGACTTGGAGCATAGGATGTAAACCGAATTGGATTATTCTCTGTTCCAATGGCTTTTACTGTGGCATAATCGTCTCCGTAATAGGCTACATAAATTGCGGCACCTTGCTTGAATTTGATTATGGTACCGGGTTCGATGGTTAAATCTGCCTTAATATGCAAACCCCCTTCAACAATGTAGGTATTGCCACTGGTCCATGTTGTAGGTACGCTAATATCTTCGGTAACATCAATTGTTCCGCCTGTTGTTCCTTCTTCGAGAAGATCGCACGCAGTGAAACTTAATAACAATCCCAAAAGGGCCGCCGAGAAAATTTTTTGTTTCATAGTTCTGATTTTTAATTAAACATTATGTCAATGATGCTGCAAAAGTATAGAATTATTCCATTCGCTGTTTGTTGACAGGCGGTTTGAAATCAGAAAAAAAATATTCCAAAGGGGATTGTGTATGGGAATGAATGGTAATGTATTACTATTTTATTGAATAATAGCTTTTTGTATAAACAGTCACTGAGAAGTGGATGTTCGGAAATTGATGTTAACGAAAAGTTATTTACATTTCGTCCTGTATTTCCAGTAACGATGCCCTGATGCTCTTCAATTTTTCCACCACGGCAACCGTATTGGAAACCTCGGGCTTTTTTTCTTTAAGTTTATGGATTACACCTTTAATGGTCATCCCTTCTTCGTCAATCAGGTGGAAAATGATTTTCAGGTTTTCAATATCTTCGTTGGTAAACAGACGGTTTCCTTTTTTATTTTTTTTGGGCTTCAGGATATCAAATGTATTTTCGTAAAATCTTATTTTTGATGTGTTTACGTTAAACATGTCGGCCACTTCACTTATCGAGTAGTAAAGTTTCTCAATTTTATGTTCTTTATATGGCATATCCTAACAAATTATAATCAGTGCTACGTCGTTTTTTAATCGAAACTTTGTGTTGGACGTTGTGAAAGTTCAATTATTCTGTCGTATTCTTCGGGTGTTAAATCATTGAAATAATAATTGACCGGATCGACGGGTTTGTCCTGATAACGGACTTCGTAGTGAAGGTGTGGAGCTACTGAACGTCCGGTTGACCCGACGGTTCCTATCAAATCGCCGCGTTTAAGCTCAGCTCCTTTTTTTACTTTAATGTCGTGCAAATGAGCGTATAAGGAAGAGTATCCAAACCCATGATCAACAATAACAACTTTTCCATAACCTTCAGTTGACGGTCCGGCCTTTATGACCTTTCCTTTTCCGGTAACATAAACCGGGGTTCCGGTTGGCGCGGTCAAATCAACTCCGGTATGCATCATACGGGTTTTGTAAATGGGGTGAAGACGATACCCGAAACCGCTGGCAAAGCGTTTAAATTCCTTGTCGGAAATGGGTGAAATGGACGGTACCGATTCCAGAAAATCTTTTTTGTAAATGGCCAATTCAGTAACAGCATCCAAGGATTTCGATTGAAAATCGTATTGGTTGTAAAGCTCATCCAAACGTCGGGCTGTTTCAATGACCAATTTCGAATTAGTCATTGTCTCAAGATGCTTGTATCGATTGACACCACCAAAACCCGCTTTCCGCATGTCATCGGGAATGGGCTCGGCTTCAAAAATCATTCTGTATATATTGTTGTCGCGTTTTTGAATTTCGGACAACGCTTTGTTCATTTCTTCAATCCGGCGGTTCATTAAATTGTATTGCAACAGAAGTTGCTCGTTTTCAATCCGTAATGCCCGTTCGTGGGGAGTTTCAATATAATCAGACAAGAAAAAAATAAGCGCTGTTGTCATAATCATGATTACCAATGCTTTTGGCAAAAAGGCAATGACACGGATCTCTGTGGAACGGTCAACACGATCGTACCGCAAAGTTTCCGGATTAAAACGATATTTTGTTTTTGACATATTTTAATTTTTACCCGATTGAGCCTTCGCAAAATTAGTGTAAAAGAATTACATTTGCAATCAATTTTTCGCGACCGTAATCATTTTCGGTTATGGATAGATACGTTACAAAAGTCGTTTTGTTTGGCTTTGGTGATTAAAACAGGTAGAAAACTTAACAGTAATCATATATGAACGCAAATCAGATTCGTCAAACCTTCAAAGATTTTTTTGAATCGAAGCAACATAAAATTGTCGATTCGGCCTCGATGGTTGTTAAAAACGACCCAACTTTAATGTTTACCAACGCCGGCATGAACCCGTTTAAGGAGCTGTTTCTGGGGCAAGCCGAAATAAAATATCCACGGATTGCCAATTCGCAAAAATGTCTTCGGGTTTCAGGTAAGCACAACGATTTGGAAGAGGTTGGCTATGATACCTATCACCACACGATGTTTGAGATGCTTGGAAATTGGTCGTTTGGCGATTATTTCAAAAAGGAGGCCATTGATTGGGCATGGGAACTGTTGACGGATGTTTATAAGCTGGAAAAAGACAGGCTTTATGTAACTGTTTTTGAGGGCGATGCATCGGAAAACCTGCCAAAGGATGCCGAGGCAATGGGTTTCTGGAGAAAGCATGTGGCCGAAGACCGGATTTTAATGGGAAACAAGAAAGATAACTTTTGGGAAATGGGGGCTACTGGTCCCTGTGGCCCTTGCAGCGAAATACACATCGACCTGCGCAGTGCCGAGGAGCGCAAAGCCATACCCGGAGCCGAACTTGTGAACAAAAGTCACCATTTAGTTATCGAAATCTGGAACTTAGTTTTTATGCAGTTCAACCGTCGCGACGATGGTTCGCTTGTGCCCCTTCCGGCACAGCATGTCGATACCGGCATGGGTTTCGAGCGTTTGTGCATGGCCATGCAGGGTAAAAAATCGAATTACGATACGGATGTTTTTAAGCCAATTATAAGAAAAATTGAAGAATTCTGCGGCAAACCCTACGGTAATGACGAGAAAGTTGATATCGCCATGCGTGTAATTGCTGACCATTTGCGTGCTGTTTCCTTTGCCATTGCTGATGGACAGTTACCCAGCAACAACAAGGCCGGTTATGTCATTCGCAGGATTCTGCGTAGGGCAATCCGCTATGCTTATACGTTTCTTGAACAACAACAACCCTTTGTTTGTCAATTGGTTCCAACTCTGGCAAAAGAAATGGGCGCTGCTTTTCCCGAATTGGTCAAACAACAGGAAATAATTGAGAAGGTTATCCGCGAGGAAGAAAATACATTCCTTCGTACCTTGGCCGCCGGAATCCGGATGTTGGAAAACCACATTCAAAAATATTCTCAGGAAAAAATTACCTGCTTCGATGGCAAACTGGCTTTTGAACTGTATGATACCTACGGGTTTCCATTAGACTTGACCGAACTTATCCTTAGGGAACACAATTTTACCCTCGACCACAAGGGTTTTGAAGTATCCATGGAGGAGCAGAAAAACCGTTCGCGCAATGCTTCTATGATTGAAACCAACAACTGGGTTGAAGTACGTCCGGGAACCACTACTGTTTTTGTGGGATACGAAAAAGATACTTGCGAAGCAAAAATAATGGCTTACCGCAAGGCAAAAATCAAAGGGAGGGATGTAATGCAGGTTATTCTGGATGAAACACCGTTCTATGCCGAAAGCGGGGGGCAGGCTGCCGACTCGGGAACACTGGAAAGCGATTCGGAGGTCATTAAGGTTACCGATACCCAAAAGGAAAACAATTTAATAATCCATACCATTGACCGTTTGCCCAACGATGTTTCGGCCACGTTTCATGCCAGGGTTTCCGTGGAGAACCGCAGGAACACGGAATCGAACCACTCGGCTACGCACTTGTTGCATTTTGCCTTGCGCAGAGTTTTGGGCGAGCACGTGGAGCAAAAAGGTTCGCTGGTAACGCACGAGCGTTTGCGCTTCGACTTTGCTCATTTTCAAAAAATGACGCAGGACGAGTTGATGAAGGCGGAGAATATTGTAAATGAGTTAATCCGCCAAAACATTACCTTGAATGAACACCGCGATATTCCCGTCGAGGAAGCAAAAAGCATGGGAGCTATGGCTTTGTTTGGAGAAAAATATGGCGATACGGTGCGCGTAATCCAATTTGGTGATTCTGTGGAGTTTTGTGGTGGAACGCACGCCCAGTCAACGGGTCAGATTGGTCTTTGTTTAATTGTTTCCGAATCGGCCATTGCTGCCGGAATCCGACGGATTGAAGCCATAACCGGTCAGGCTGCATTGGAATTTGTGCGCGGAAAATTTGCACAGTTGGCTGACGTACAGTCATTGCTGAAAGGACAAGCGGATTTGACAAAGGGCATTGAAGCGCTTATTGAAACAAACCACAACCTGCAGAAAAAACTGGAAGAAGTGGAGCGCGAAAAAGCAAAAAACATGAAAACCAATTTGTTGTCGAAAATCTCGAAGCGAAACAATATCAACATCCTGGCTGAAGTAATTGAGACCGACTCGGCCAACCTAATCAAGGATTTGTGCTACCAGTTGAAAAACGAGGTGCCTGATTTGTATTGCGTTCTGGGTGCTGCTGTTGACGGTAAAGCTATGTTGGGAGTTATGGTGTCCGACAACCTTGTGAAAGAAAAAGGCTTACATGCCGGAAATATCATCCGCGAACTGGCCAAAGAAGTCGATGGTGGCGGTGGAGGTCAACCTTTCTTTGCCACAGCAGGAGGAAAGAACCCGGCGAATTTGGATAAAGCTATTAAAAAGGCATTGGAGATGCTTTCATAAAAAAAACAAAACCCGGTTTTGCCAGGTTTTGTTTTTATATATGTATATGCAATGTCGTTTAGTTAAAGGGATGCCTGTGATAGAATTCCTCATTCCACCCTTCGACTTCGCTCAGGGTGACGGTGGTCATGCTGAGCGGACGAAGCATTTTTTCTAAACTCAACGACATTGATATGTTTTGGAATTTTAATGTTTAACGGATGGCAACTCCCAAACCAAAATTATACATTGTGTAGTCTTGATAGGTAACCTCTCCGTGCAAAGTAATGACGGCCAGTTTGATTCTCAAACCAATACCGGAACGCATTGATTTGTGCTTCATGTTTACGCTGATTGGGTTTTCAATTATATTTTCCCTTTTGAGCTCCAAATATGGAGCACTTTGACCTTGCTGATTTAAATTAGGTAAAAGATAAGGTCCAACCAACTCAATGTTTGAAGCACTGCTACTGAATCCAAGGCTGCCGTAAACTGTAAGAAACAATAGTTTTTTAGACACGACCAGATTGGCGGCAAATGAACTCATTTGAAACTGAAGTTCCTGCTTATCGTAGAACTCTGCCTGGATGCGGGTATCAGAATCAACCAATGGTAGCAAATCGTTCTCGATATGTTGACGCTCAATGGTTATCATTTTGGTTGGGAAATATTCAAGTTCTGTAAATGCGGAGTTCACTTTCGAGTAATTTACCGCAATGGCCGCATCAAAAGGAAGTTTTTTTACCACCGGAATCCACTGTTTGAAATCGTGTTTAACACCGACACCGTACATATTGATGTTACCAAAATCAGAAATGGGCATCGGAGGTAAAAGGCGCAATTGAACATCAGTCCCTTTGTAAACACCAACGCCCAAATGCACAATGGGTAGGCCAACGGCAGGTAAATTTGCTCCTTGGGGCATATTTAGTATGCCATCGAGCCTGATTTGATCAGAAAGTCTGACCCCGGCTGACATTAGGCTTGCTTGTTGTCCGGCTACGGTTGGCGACACAGGATTGGGATATTGATTTTCATCCCAAACAAGGACGTTCCAGTTGTAATCATTCAAATTGAATTTTTTATCAGCACTGGGTATGGTAGTTAATGTTGCCCCAATGGAAAAATCAAAACCAAACATTCTGTGGGTTGCTGCCGTGTTAAACCATCCACTGGAAAGTGTTGTTGCCATGCCTTTTCCAAAAGGGTCAAGATAGGCTCCGGTTAGGGTTTCAATGTCCTTGATGCCATCGCGGCCAAGATTCATGAAATTCGACACTTCAATTTGCGCGTAAGAAATGGTCAAAAGTGCAACAAAGAGTGTTGCAAGGGTTAGTTTTCTCATATTCGTTAGTGTTTAAATGATTTCTAAAATTGAAATTCTATACGAAAATACACTATTTTTTACAAGTTGCACAACAAATTTTATATTTTTGCTGTGTGGAATGCTCAATTGAACACCTGATGTGACTAAATGTTTTCATTCAAATAAATTTCAACAAACATGAAAAAAGTAATTTCAACCCCCAACGCCCCGGCGGCCATTGGTCCGTACAGTCAGGCTATTGAAGCCAATGGCTTTTTGTTTATTAGTGGACAGTTGCCCATTAATCCGGCAGACAAGTCAATGCCCGAGGGTGTTAAAGAACAAACCGAACAGGTAATGAAAAATATTGTTGCCATTTTGGATGCTGCCGGTTACAGACTTACTGATGTTGTAAAATCGATAGTTTTACTTGCTGATATCAAGGATTTTGCAACCATGAACGAGGTGTATGGGAAATATTATCAAACCGAATGTCCGGCCCGTGCCGCCTACCAGGTAGCAAACCTGCCACTGGGAGCTAAAGTCGAGATAGAAACAATAGCTTATAGGTAGTAACCAAAAGGGCAAACAGGAATTAAAATCCTCCGAATCGTCAACAGGTTCGGGGGATTTTTTTTACCTTTGCGCCTCGAAAATTGTAAAACAGAAAACATGTCGCACGTTCAACAAATACTTCAAAACGAGATAGAACAAGTCCTGAAAGATCTCTACAACTGTACTGATAGCAAACTCATTCAGATTCAACCCACGAAAAAGGAGTTTGAAGGAAACTATACATTGGTTGTATTTCCATTGTTGAAATTTTCGAAACTGAAACCCGAAGAAACAGGGCAGGCCGTTGGGGAAGCGCTGATGCGAAAATCGAACACCGTTGCGGCATTCAACGTCGTAAAAGGGTTTCTGAACCTTACCTTGAGCGTTGATTTTTGGAGCAATATCCTGAAAAATATTGAAAGCGAGGAGACGTATGGGCTCGATTTCAGCGCCAATCCCGAAAAGCACATCATGATTGAATTTTCCTCACCCAATACCAACAAGCCACTGCACCTTGGACACATTCGTAACAATCTGCTAGGTTTTAGTGTGGCGCGTATTCTTTCGGCTAACGGGAATAAAGTTACCCGTGTTAACCTTGTCAATGACAGGGGAATACATATTTGTAAGTCGATGTTAGCCTGGAAAAAGTTTGGTGAAGGAGAAACCCCCGAAAGTACTGGAATTAAAGGCGACCGGTTTGTAGGCGATTACTATGTGAAATTTGATCAGGAATATAAAGCACAGATAGCCAATTTGATGGCAGAGGGAAAAACCGAAGAAGAGGCTAAGGAAAATGCCCCCATAATTCAGGAAGCCCGTCAAATGCTGCGCGACTGGGAAAACCGCGATCCAGAAACCATTGCTCTTTGGACACGAATGAACGGTTGGGTTTACGCCGGATTTGATGTTACCTACAACCGGTTGGGCATTGAGTTCGAGAAGACTTACTTTGAGTCTGAAACTTACATGCTGGGTAAGGAACTTGTTTTGAAAAACTTAGAAAAGGGCGTTCTGCAACAGGATGCGGATGGTTCCGTTTGGATTGATTTGACTGCCGAGGGATTGGACCGTAAAATACTTCTGCGCCGCGATGGAACATCGGTTTACATGACTCAGGATATTGGAACGGCTATTCAACGTTTCGGGGAATTTGATATACAACGTCACATTTATGTTGTTGGAAATGAGCAGAATTACCATTTTCAAGTGCTGGAACACGTGCTGGCAAAGATGGGCTATTCGTGGGCACATCAGCTGCAACACCTTTCCTATGGTATGGTAGAACTGCCTTCGGGGAAAATGAAATCGCGCGAAGGAACCGTGGTTGATGCCGATGACCTTTTGGACGAAATGAGAGAGACAGCACGTGTTATGGCGCAAGAATCGGGAAAGCTGGAAGGTTTAAACGGGGAAGAAATCAGTGCCATAAACACCATGGTATCGTTAGGGGCTCTCAAGTATTTTATTTTGAAAGTTGATCCCAAAAAAAATATGTTGTTCAATCCTGCCGAATCGATTGATTTTAATGGCAACACGGGACCATTTATCCAATATGCCCACGCCAGAATTAAATCCATTCTCAGGAAAGCGGGGGAAATGAACGCGCGACCAGAATTATTGAACTATCAGTTTAACGAAAAGGAAGTCAGGTTGATACAGATGCTTGACTCATTCGGTGGAGTGGTTCGCGAGGCAGGGGAGCAGCTTAGCCCGGCACTTGTAGCCAATTATTTGTTTGAATTGGCAAAAGAGTTTAATCAATATTACCACGAGTATCAAATTCTGAAGGAACAAAACGAAGCCAGCCGCAACGCCAGGTTATTTTTGATAAAAACAACTGCCCAAATAGCTAAAAGTGCTTCCTGGCTCCTGGGAATGGAGGTTCCGGAGAGGATGTAGAAAGAAAACCTTTCTGACCTTGATTAAACCTAAAACAGTTATTTTCATATGTTTATAATTTTTCGGTCTAAGGTCATATGGAACTTACCACGATTGAATAATCATTCCCTTGTGTGATTTAATGATTATTCAATCGTGGACGTTTCATGAAACCCCCATGCTGACAATCGATTTTTCGACACACATACGCTTGATCGATGTCAGTAAAAAGCTCCATATGACCTTAAACAAATAGATTTTGAACATATACAGCGCAGGTTTACAAGTGTTGCTGAGTTGCTTTTTAAAACGGTTGTAAATCAACTTCATTTTCGGCTCCGAAAAATTGGGATTAGAGGAAAATCTGACCAATTATTAATTCTTTTGTTGTAGATTCAATAGTTCGTTAAATTTTCAGGCCGCCAGAGTACCATACAATATTAGTTCCCGAATATGTTGCTGATTTTTTTGCAGAGTCCGG
>JBBISE010000119.1:0-11461 GCA_037441445.1 Salinivirgaceae bacterium | reverse complement strand
AATGGATTGTTGACGCCTCGTTATAAGCGGGAATTACTATGCTTAGCTTCATAATAAATGTTTAAAACAGCGGCAAATATACCTACTTTCAGTGAAGTTTACACCATTAAGTTCATGCAAAAAAAACCCAAACCGCTAAAACCGCAAAAAGCACCGATGCTACTCCATTCAGGTTAAAGAAGGCAAAATTAATACGGCTTAAATCACTTAACTTAACAATGGTGTGCTGATAAAACAATAAACAGCAAAAAACCAGCGCTGCCAAAATATAAGGATAGGCAAGGTTTCCTAGAATGCCAATCAATAAAATCAAGGTTGCCGACAAAATGTGCATAAGTCTCGAAATCCATAACGAGGTTCGTATCCCAAAAGTGGCCGGCACTGAAAACAGTTTGTTCTGGCGGTCAAACTCCATATCCTGAATGGAATACAAAATATCAAACCCACTGACCCATGACCAAACCGCGAAACTCAGCAAAACCGGCAGTAACCGAAACTCGCCAGAAACCGCCAGAAAAGCACCTATTGGAGCCAGCCCCAACCCAATTCCCAGGATAAAATGACTCAGAAAAGTAAATCGTTTGGTGAAACTGTATCCCAACACAACCAGTAAAGCCACAGGGCTTAGATAAAAGCATAACGGGTTGATGAAAAAAGTAACCCCGACAAAGCCCAGCGAGTTGAAAACAACAAAGAAAAGAGCATTTTGTGGTTTTATCAACCCTTTAGGGATTTCGCGTTGTGCAGTGCGCGCATTGCCTTTATCCCACTTCCTGTCTGCATAGCGGTTAAAGGCCATGGCTGCATTGCGGGCAAAAATCATACAAAGCAGGACGTATATAAATTTTATGGGATCGAAACCAAAACCAAAATGCCCGGTTGCCATGAAAAAACCCACAATAGCAAAGGGCATAGCGAAAAGAGTGTGGCTGAATTTTACCAGCGATAAATACAATTTCAGGTTTCTCATCCGATACGCAATAGCTTGTTGAACCTTACCAGAAGTTTCGATGCCCAAAAGTAGAAATTCCGGCGATAAGTTGGACAAACGACATTAAGATTTGTTTCCGTTTTTCGTTGTTTCAAAGAAAATGGCTATTTTCGATTATATTTGTCCTTTCTAAGTTGGTTGTTAGTTTTAAAATAAAGGCATGGACCCACAAACCCTAAAACAGCAGGTAAAGAAAATCGTCCCGCAGGTTGAATCCTGGTACCGATGGTTGCATCAAAACCCCGAATTGTCAGGTAAAGAATTTAAAACCAACCACTTTGTGTCCGATGAATTAAAGAAAATGGGGTTCGTCAATATCAAAAACATAGCCGGAACCGGTGTTGTTTGCGAAATTTCCGGTAACCAACCAGGCCGACACCTTGCGTTCCGCGCCGAATTGGATGCCCTTCCCATTGATGAGAAAACGTCCATTGATTATAAAAGTCAAAACCCTGGGGTTATGCACGCCTGCGGACATGATTTCCACATGGCTGTACTGCTTGGGATTGCCAACTTTTTGAGCCAACACCCACAAACCTTGAAAGGAAAAATTACCCTCGTATTTCAACCTTCGGAAGAACAATTGCCCGGCGGAGCCATTCAAATGATTGAACGTGGCTTGTTTGCCAACGAAAAACCCGATTTAATGATAGGCCAACACGTGTTCCCCGACCTCCCGGAGGGCAGCATCGGGTTTCGCGAAGGCCCCTACATGGCCTCGGGCGATGAAATTGAAATTGCTATGGAAGGAAAGGGCGGTCACGGGGCATTGCCTCATCTGGCAAACGATGTTGTTGTAGCTATGGCGCAAACCATACTTTCACTTCAACAGGTAAAATCGAGGTTTGTAAACCAGACCGAACCCTTCGTGTTGAGTTTTGGAAAACTTGAAGCCAAAGGGTCAACCAACGTCCTGCCCGAAGTTGCCCGTGCCGAAGGGACTATGCGAACCCTGAACGAGCAATGGCGCCAATTGGCCAAAGAACAAATTGTCAACATTGTGGAGAAAACTGGACAAGCCTTCGGATGCAAAGGAAGTGTTACCATCCGCGAAGGATATCCCGTGCTGATAAACAACCCCAAGGAAACTATCCGCATGAAAAACATGGCTGTCAATTTGTTAGGAGTTGAAAACGTTCACGATTTGCCCATCCGGATGACTACCGACGATTTTGCCCGCTTTGCCCAAATCATTCCGGCGGTTTACTATCGCATTGGAGTGGCTGCGGTCAATAAAACAAACTTGCCGGGTTTGCATACCCCACAGTTTCTTCCCGATTTTTCAGCCATGGAAACCGCTTTGGCCTTCTCACTGGCTGTTATTTTGGAAAACCATGCCCGTTAACCTTTTTCTTTTATTTTTGCAGCGCCAATTTAAGCCACTATGCTAAAAAAAATCAACCGGAAACACCTGTTTCTATTTCTGTCAGGATTTGCAGTTCTTCTATTTGTTTATAGTCTTTTTTACCGCATTCCCCACATTGACGACGCCTGGCTGGGCGAGCAGGTTTACTGGCAAACAAAACTGGGGTACGTCAAATCGGAATTGATGCATGGGATTACACAACAGGAAGACCGACTGATTTGCCACCACAAACTGCTGACATTGCAAGGTTCGGCTATGGCCATGTTGTTTGGTTTTTCGCTGTTCACCGTTAAATCGGTTGCGTTGCTTTATTTTTTAGCCTTTCTGGGCATTTTTTACTGGTATTTCCGGCAACGGGGCTATGGTAGAGAAACGTTCCTTATCGCCTTTACTGTACTGCTATTCAATAGTTTAGTTTTTGAATTTGCTTTTGTCTATCGACCCGAGATACCCTTAATGACCCTGGGTTTTCTTTCGTACATTTTTATGGAACGAAGTCTCGAGCAGAAAAAAAACAGCCTTCTGTGGGCAACCTTAGCCGGGTTACTGGCCGGATTGGGATTTGCTGTACATCTGAACGGTATTATTTTTCTGGGTGCCGGCTTTGTTGTTTTCCTAAGCATGAAGAAGATTCGTCCGGCTATGCTTTTTGCTTTAGCTGCCGTTCCGGCCATGGCCGTCTATTTCTACGACTTTACGCAACAATACAACCTTGATTTCTTTTTATACCAGATACACGAATCACCGTCGGTTGAGCGCACATCAAACCTGCCTTTTCTGCTCTCGAACCTGGTCGATTTGGTTGACGAACACATGCGCTTTTTTCACAGCCCCAAAGAAATAACATTTTATCTTCTGTTGATTTCAGTGCTCTTTTTTGTTCGCAAACAATTGAATTTGAGTAAAATATTTATTCGTTATACTATTCTGCTAATCGTTTTTCTGGCTTTTTTCTCTATTCACAAAACCACGAAATATTCCATTCCCTATTTTCCGTTTTTAATCATCATCATCAGTTTGGGAGTATCAAGAGTTCTGCCACAATTGGACAGCGATCCCAAATCTGGACCAAGCCAAAGAAACTGGCTGAAAGGAAAAGCCATTATCATGGCACTACTTTTCATTTATCTCATAACCAACACAATATACAACGTTGCCTTGTCGGTTAAAAAGGTGGACATTGCCCGCGACAATCGGGAGATGGTGGAAGAATTCATTCAAGTAACAGGTCAGGAAATCACAATAATAGCCCCAATGGCCTTTATATTTAACGAGATAGAGAATTTTAAAAACATCCGTGGCGAGTTGTGCTTTACCGAGATGCAAAAGGGGAACCCGGATTTAAAAGGCGAGAAATTTTTACACTACGCTGCGGAACAAGATGTGCGTTACATTATTTTGTCGCCCTTTTCAAGGAAAAAACTGGAACTTATTGAATTTGAAAAACTATCGAACCCTTTTGGGTTTACCCTGAAACATTCCAATGATGAAATCTGTGTTTTGGAAAAAAGCGATGATCAATCCCCCAAATAATACACATCTTTGACCTGATTGCTACGCATGTAATTGTCTAGTTTCCACCAACCCACAATATTGTTTTTATCCTTCAGCAAATAAAATTCTCCTTGATTTATAAGCACTTCCAGCGAATCTTCGGCTCGAATGGTTTTTACTTCAAACTGTAAAAGAGTATCGGTGTAAACAGGAAAATCGGTCAGGGCAACGGTTTTCAGCCCACTGTACAAGAAGGGTTGCCGTTGCTCGGTAATAGTGTCGCCTACAACGTTCCACAAACGCCGCTCGTTGAAAAACGTGTTGGTGTGCCCCGACGAGTATATTTTTCCGTTTCCCTCAACCGTGAGTTCCAACCCTGTGATGTAAACCACAGGTTTGTTGCCCGAAAAAACGGCAAAAAACGGATCGAGGCTCATTCCATAGGAAAAATAGATGTTGTAAATCTGGTTATTTGTGGTGTCTAATCGTGTCTCTATCAGCAATTTGTCGTTGTTGTTAATTTCGCAATAGAACGGATCGCCCTCTTTAACAACTGTGTTTAGAATTTTCGTGTATTCCGCCGGAAAATGAATTTTGGGAACCATCAGCAAGTCGTCCATCTTAAGCGAGTCGATAATGAGGGTTTGTCTATCCAAAGTTCCCTTTTTTTCTGTTTCGGGAGCCACCTTAGTGTCCGTTTTACAAGAATGTATCACAATTAGGGAAGCCACAGCTATGAGGGTCATCCATTTGAAATTATCGGTCCTGTTTTTCATTTTTTTTTCGTTCCCCTTTTTTGATTTGCTGTAAAGATAGACAAAAGGATAGTGTAAATCAAGAGCCAGCTGTTTTTGAATGAATGGAGTTAGTGACATAGCATGCTGTGACCGTATATAAAAAATCCAACCACGTCAATCCTTGTTCAATATTCCAAACCACATAGTCACATAGGTTTTTTCTTTGCGTCCTTGCGTCTTTGCGAGAGAAAACTTTTTTTAACAATAAGGCACTAAGAACACGAAGGCTCACTAAGAAAAAAATATTTCAAAAATCAGTAATCGTGATTCCTTGTACTTAGATCAATAATTGACTGTACCCCACCAACATTTCCCCCGTTCGATTGTTTCTCGATCTATCACAACGTTCATTCGTGACCGTTGTCATTCCAATGCCTGATTTTTGTCATTCGTCAAAATTTTTGATTTGCAAACGATTGCGGAAAAAATTTTCAGATTGATTGATATTCAGCAATATAAACACGAAACAAAATGATTTACAACCACATAGAATACACAGCGATGCATTTTTCACTGCTTTTTCATTTTGTTGAAAGAAAAACCCGCATTTGCAAACAACCTGTGTTTCAAATCTTCTGCTATACCTTTGTAGCGAAAATCTATCGTATATGATTAAAAAAGTTCTGATTGCAAACCGTGGCGAAATTGCCGTAAGAATAATACGGTCGTGTCGCGAACTGGGAATTGCCTCGGTGGCTGTCTATTCCGATGCCGACCGGGCAGCAAAACACGTGCGCTACGCCGGCGAGGCTTATCACATTGGGCCCTCGCCTTCGAAAGAGAGTTACCTGAATGCCGATAAAATTATCGAAACCGCCTTGCAGTGCGGTGCCGATGCCATCCACCCGGGATACGGTTTTTTGTCCGAAAATGCCGAATTTGCCCGTAAATGCAAAGAGGCAGGGATTGTTTTTGTTGGCCCGTCACCGGAAGCCATCATGTCCATGGGCGACAAAATAACGGCACGCCAAACCATGATTGCTGCCGGAGTACCCGTTGTGCCTGGCACACAGGAACGGGTTGATACCGACGAAACCATTGCCAGGGTGTTGTCCGAAATCGGGTTGCCCCTTATAGTAAAAGCCTCAGCCGGTGGCGGAGGAAAAGGGATGCGCTTAGTGCGCAATGCCACAGACCTGAAAAAGGCGGTTGAACTGGCCCGTTCAGAAGCCCTGACTGCTTTTGGCGACGATACGGTGTATATCGAAAAATACATTGAATCGCCACACCATATTGAATTTCAGATTCTTGCCGACAGTCATGGAAACGTTGTACACCTCTTCGAGCGGGAATGTTCCATCCAGCGTCGCCATCAGAAAATGATTGAGGAAACGCCATCGCCCTTTATTACGCCCATGCTCAGGGCAAAAATGGCCGAAGCCGCCATTGCTGCCGCCAAAGCCGTTGATTACACCGGAGCGGGCACTATCGAGTTTCTGGTCGATGCCAACCGCAACTTCTATTTTCTGGAAATGAACACCCGGCTACAGGTCGAACATCCTATTACCGAGCGTGTTACCGGAATTGATTTGGTTAAAGAGCAACTCAGGGTTGCCTCGGGTTACCCGCTCTCGTTCAAACAAAACGAGGTTTCGCAACACGGACATGCCATTGAATGCCGCATATCAGCCGAGGATCCGGAGAATAATTTCATGCCATCGCCGGGCATAGTCCGCCACGTGAGCGAACCCAACGGGCTTGGAATTCGTACCGATGGCTATGTTTACGAAGGCTTCGAAATCCCTATGTACTACGACCCTATGATAACCAAGCTAATAGCCTGGGGACGAACACGCGAGGAAGCCATTGACCGGATGAAGCGAGCGTTGTACGAATTTAAGATTACGGGCATAAAAACCACCATTAAATTCTTAGAGCGCATTATGGATAACAGCGAATTTGGCTCGGGAATCTACGACACCCACTTCATTGAGCGGCACATGTCCTCGCTGCTCGAGAAAACGGAAAGTGAACGCGATGATTACGTTGATATGGCCATAATTGCCAGCTATTTTGACTACATGTCGAAAATAGAAAAATTGGTCATGAGCGATTTTCTACCATCGCGGGGCAACGTGGACAGATGGAAAGATTACGGAATGAAAAAAAACATCCAACGAATATAAATCGCTATGGCTCTTGATATTAGAATCGGAGACCGGATCTCCACCGTAAAGGTTGTCAGTAAAGATGGATCAAAAGCCGTTATTGACATCGATGGAAAAGAGTTCGAGGTTGATATTCTTATGGTTGAAAATGGGGTTTACTCCATCCTGCACCAGGGAAAATCGTACAACATCGAGATGATACAAGGCGATTCGCCCAAAAACTATTTCGTGAACACCTATTATACCTCACACGAGGTGGAAGTGATTGACGCACAAAGCCGTTACCTGAAAAACCGGAAAGGAAACACCGACGATTCCATAGAACGTACCATAAGTACGCCCATGCCAGGAAAAGTGGTCAGAATACCGGTAAAGGAGGGCGAAAGCGTTGCCAAAGGCGACACGGTTATAGTTGTTTCGGCCATGAAAATGGAGAGCGAATACAAATCGCCTGTCGATGGCATAATAAAAAGAATTCATGTTCAGGAAGGCCAAACAATTTTGGGTAACCAACCTTTAGTTGAAATTGAATAGAAACAGACAATGAGCACGTTAGATAATAAATTCGATCTTTTCAAAGACAGGGTATCACATGCCCTTGCCGGCGGTGGCGAAACCCGGATTAAACGCCAGCACGAAGCAGGGAAAAAAACAGCCCGCGAGCGCATAGAACTCTTACTGGATCCCAACTCGTTTGTGGAGATGGATCAGTTGGCCATGAACCGCGAATCGGACATTCCCATGGATCAACCGCCCATTCCGGGAGATGGGGTTGTATCGGGTTACGGAAAAATTGATGGCAGGCTGGTTTTTGTCTATGCCTACGATTTCACGGTTTTTGGAGGAACTCTGAGCCGGACAAACGCCAATAAAATAATCAAAGTTCAGCAAATGGCGCTGAAAATGGGCGCTCCCATTATTGGACTGAACGACTCGGGCGGAGCCCGTATTCAGGAAGGAGTGCAAAGTTTGGCCGGATATGCCGACATTTTCTACAACAACGTCCGTTCTTCCGGCGTTATACCCCAAATAACCTGCATCATGGGGCCATGTGCCGGTGGCGCAGTCTATTCGCCGGCGTTGAACGATTTTATTGTCATGGTAAAAGATTCAAGCTACATGTTTGTTACCGGACCCGATGTGATAAAAGCCGTAACGCACGAAGACGTAACCAAAGAGGAACTTGGCGGTGCCATAAGCCACAACTCGAAAAGTGGCGTGGCACATTTTGTGGCCGATAACGATGAACAAGCGTTGATGCAAATCCGCGAACTGGTAGCTTTTCTTCCGTCAAACAACATGGAGGAAACCCCCTATTCGCCCACCATCGACCCGATTGACCGTGCCGATGACAAGCTTCAGAAACTTGTTCCCTCCGACCCCAATAAACCCTACGATATCAAAGATTTGATAGCTTCGGTGGTTGACAACGGAACATTTCTGGAGGTGCATGCACTGTACGCCAAAAACATTGTTGTCGGGCTGGCACGCATGGGCGGTAACCCGGTTGGAATTGTAGCCAACCAACCTGCACATCTGGCCGGAGTTCTGGACATTGATTCGTCGGTAAAAGGTGCCCGTTTTATTCGTTTCTGCGATGCGTTCAACATTCCAATAATATCGTTTGTGGATGTTCCCGGATTTCTGCCCGGACTGGCACAGGAGTCGAACGGAATTATTCGCCACGGGGCCAAACTGTTGTATGCCTATTCTGAAGCTACGGTGCCAAAAATAACCCTGATAACCCGCAAAGCATACGGTGGCGCCTATTGTGTAATGGGAAGCAAACACGTGGGTGCCGATGTTAATTTTGCGTATCCCACTGCCGAGATTGCCGTCATGGGGCCCGAGGGTGCTGTCAACATCATTTATCGAAATAAAATCATTGATTCGCAGGAACTTAACCAAAAAATTGAGGAGTACCGCGAAGCCTTTGCCAACCCATACAAAGCAGCCGAATTGGGTTATATCGACGAGATTATCTATCCCAGACAAACACGCTTTAAACTTATTCAGGCACTGGAAATGACCCGCAGCAAAAGCCAGCAAAATCCGCCGCGAAAACATGGAAACATTGTTTTGTAAAGGCATTACCCCCAATTATAACCCAAACACTTTTTGATTTGTTATTTATTGTCCCAACCTGCAACAATCGCGGTGCTGGGACGTTTTTTTACTCGTAAAACAAACACCCATGGAAAAACATCCCACCGGAAAAATAAAAGTAAAATCAATTACAATTTCTGCCATTGCAGCATTCATTGTCATTTTAATAATTGAAGGAATGCAATACCTTCACGATATTGAAATCCTGAGGCTACCGGAAAAATTTATTGTAATAACCGAGAAATTACTTTTTGTCGTAGTTGTCTTACTCATTGCCAGCGTAATCCTGCGAATTACGATTGGAAGGTTCAATAAAATTTTCAATGAACCCGAGGAAAGGATATTTTACTCGAAACTTTGGAACTGGACAGTATATTTCATCTCGTTGTTTGTGGTATTGTTTTACTTTGGTGTTTCACTGGGCAATATTACCCTGTTTTTGGGTTTAATGGCAACGGGCTTCGCTTTTGCTGTTCGCGATATCTTGCTTTCCTATTTCGGTTGGATGGTTTTGCTGCGCAAGAAACCATTCCGGATTGGTGATTATATCCAAATAGGAGACGATGAGGGAAAAGTAATGCATATAGGTACTTTCTATGTGCTGTTGGATAAAACCTACGATTTGCCCGAAGACTACACACGGGTGCCCAACCGTCTTTTTCTCGAAAGAAGTATTTACAAACTGGGAACCGAAAATTTTCTGGAACAGCTCAGTTTCCCAATAACAAGCGTTGTTTCAGAAAATCCAGGGTTTCTTAATGAAATTCAGGCACAATTGGCAACTGTTATAGGTCAGGGACAACATATTTCAGTCTTTTACAATTTGAAGAATGACAAACTGATACTGGCTGTGGAATATTTAGTTGCCTTTTCAAAAAGACGTGAAATCCGATCGCAGGTGATTTGTAAGATTTTTGAAACCATGAAGGGAAGGATAAAGTTTCAGGAATGAAAACGTTTGTTTTGTAATTGTAAAATTTTAACCCTATTTTTGGATTTCAAAATCTAAAAACACAAAAACAAAATTAGAATGAAGCCAGTAAAAAACATTTGTTGTATTGGGGCTGGATATGTTGGAGGCCCAACCATGGCCGTTATTGCCCAGAAATGCCCTGAGATAAAAGTAACCGTTGTAGATATTAATGCACAGCGAATTGCCGATTGGCAAACCGACGAGTTGCCCATATATGAACCCGGATTGTTAGAGGTTGTAAAAGAAGCCCGCGGACGCAACCTTTTCTTTAGCACCGACATCGTAAACGGCATAAAAGAGGCCGATATGATTTTCATCAGCGTGAATACCCCTACAAAAACCTACGGTTTGGGAAAAGGACGTGCTGCCGATTTGAAATATGTTGAACTTTGTGCCCGTCAAATAACCGAACACGCCACCAACGATAAAATTGTAGTCGAAAAATCGACATTGCCCGTACGCACAGCCAGCTCCATAAAGGCAATTCTGGCACAAAGTACATCGGGTGTGAAATTCCAGGTGCTTTCTAACCCTGAATTTTTGGCCGAAGGAACCGCCATTGAAGATTTACACCACGCTGACCGCGTACTGATTGGAGGTGAGCAAACCCCTGAAGGTCTGGTTGCCATTGAAGCCCTTACAGCCGTTTACGCCCATTGGATTCCCCGCGAAAGGATTATCCAGACACGCATTTGGTCATCGGAGCTTAGTAAGCTGACAGCCAATGCCTTCCTTGCGCAACGCATTTCTTCGGTTAACAGCATTTCAGCCCTTTGCGAAATTACCGATGCCGATGTTGATGAAGTAGCTAAAGCTATTGGTGCCGACAGCCGCATTGGTTCAAAATTCCTGAAAAGCTCGGTGGGATTTGGCGGTAGCTGTTTCCAAAAAGACATCCTTAACCTTGTTTACCTGTGCGAACACTTTGGTTTGCCCGAGGTTGCTGCATACTGGAACCAGGTGATCATCATGAACGACTACCAAAAACGTCGTTTTGCAGAAAACATCATTCACACACTGTTCAATACAGTTTCGGGAAAGAAAATAGCCATGCTTGGCTGGGCCTTTAAAAAAGATACCAACGACACACGCGAATCGGCCGCCATTTATGTTGCCGACCATTTAATGAACGACCTTGCCGAAATTCATGTATATGACCCACGCGTTCCCAAGCGCGCCATGTATGCCGACCTTGATTATTTGGGTACACGCACACCGGAAGAGAATGACAAACTGCTGCACGTACACAAAAACCCGTACGATGCCTGTAAAGACGCCCATGCCATTGCGGTCATTACTGAGTGGGACGAATTTAAAACCCTGGACTGGAAACGTGTGTATGTTAACATGTTAAAGCCTGCGTTCCTGTTCGACGGTCGCAACATTCTCGACCACAAAGAGTTGCGCAAAATAGGCTTCCAGGTGTATGCTATTGGTAAAGGAAAAACCTTCTAACAAAGATTTGAATAAAAAAAGAGGCTGTCTCGAAAGTCAGCCTCTTTTTTTATTGTTTGTCTAAAAGTGAATCATGAAATAGAGACTTCCATAAGTATATGGAAATTCTGTTTGAGTGTATCCGCCCGAGCAACCCCATCTTAGATCAAAAGGGTTTTATCCATATATTGG
>JBBISE010000118.1:0-11573 GCA_037441445.1 Salinivirgaceae bacterium | reverse complement strand
GAAATTAATCTCCAAATTTAACTTTTTTCCTAATGCGGATTTTGGGTTAAAATTTGAGGTTTAAACCACTTTGAAGTTCCCCCTAAACTAATTGTAGCATCGTTCGGAAAAACATACTTCATTGCCCTGTATTCCATGTAATAACCCCACATTTCGCCAACGCCTATGTAACCGTCACGTTATCCGCTACCATTGCCGTAAACATTAGAAGATCCGTTGGTAATGCAACCCGTTACATAATTGCACCAATATTCCTGTCCTGATCTCCGACATCTCAAATGTATCGGTAATGAGAAACAAGCCAAAGCGCATTTTGTAAAACATGTGCTTTAGCTTGTTAAAAGTACTACTTTCCTTCAATATGCCCAATGTCCGATTCGTAAATCGTAAACGTCCCTATTTCATAAGCATTATTCGTTCCTCCCATCTCTATTTTCCACGACTTTTCGTTGTAGAAATGGTTAATGCTATCGGGCATTACGCATAAAGGTCCGCCCCATTTGATTACGATTGTGTCGTTTCTTAGTATTTCTACAGTATCAGTGGAAAGTCCGTGGCTCTCCCTAATAATTTGAAAAATTATATCATTTCCATAAAGATGTTCTCCTCCATCACCCAACATCGTTGTCTTATTTGCTGGCAATGCTGTGCCATAAGCTCGAATAGATGAGTTGTTTCTATTAATTTGGAAATACAAATCACGAGAAGTGCGGTTATCGATATATAATTTATGAGAGGATTCCGGATTCCTTTTGCAACCAAATACTGTAAAAAGTACCGTTAGGTAAACTAAACACTTAGAAACCATAAGTGCTAAATACCTGAGTAACCAATGTACTTTGTCCATATTTGCTAATTATTTTGTTTTTCAACTTAAAGTGGTTATCTACATCTCCTGTAAGGCAATCAAATATTTTTTGCTCATTGAAATGCCGGCTGTTTATTAAATCTCTTAGTATTTGTGGTTTAAACCACGTGTAGATTCCTCCCAAGCTCACTGCTCCGTTAGGAGCCAAATACAAATTCATCGCTCTATACTCAATGTAATTTGCCCACATTTCACCAACGCCAATGTAACCGTCTTTTGCCCCATTCCCGTCTCCATATGGACTTGCCTGTCCATTGGAAATAATTCCTAAAACATAATTTCCCCAATACCCAGAACCACATTTTGTATAATGGCTGGCATGTGCCAGCTCATGAAATACGGTTGAATACGCATCACTTGTAACAGAATAATCCTTAAATATGAAAATATCGGGTACTATTAATGAAATATAAGCAGTACTATAAATAAAACCTAGGCTAACCAGGAAATTGATCAAGTTACTGCTATTTAAAGAAATATGTCTTGATAAAGGACAAGAACCATGCGCATTCAAGTTAAAGGCACGTTGTGAGGCTAACCTTAAGTCTGCAGGGGGTTTATTTATTCCTAATTGAGGGCAAATTTCTTCTCTGAAAATGTGTGCTCCATTATTTATTGTAGCATATAACCACGCATGAGAATTTGTTGGAATTCCACAGGAATAACCGTTATTCGAGTGCCATCCCAGCCACCAACGTGCAGCCATTAATGGTCCAATATTGCCCCAAACTTTAAATCCCGTGTTATTCTCAAATATGACTGTATAATGTACTTGGGTTCTATATTTTTCGTTTATATGATAATAACCGTTTAAATCCGTGTCCGAAGATCTCCACTTAACGAAATTATGTACTTGAACACGTATTGATCTAATTCCAACATAGCAGTTTTGTTTTGATTCCCAAACCATTACATACCCACTTGGCTTTCCTTTTTGTCCAACACTCAGCATCTCCTCATTGCCCGTAATTTGAAATGCCGTTTCTTCCAGTGCGTCAAGAAAAGGATCGTCATTGTCAGACGGAATATGACACTGCTCCAATATCTCGTATTGAATGTCCGGAAATTGAAAGTCGGGTTTTACCGTGGTGTAGAGCCACGTAATCTTTTCCGGGGCAAGTGTTGGATCGTGGTAATAACTTCCACCTTGCACAATTTCATAATCAAGGGGATAATCGAAAAGCTCCAACCCGTAAACTTGAGTTAATTTGTTTAACTCGGTTGTATCGGCAGGTAAAAACCGTACATAAAGGTCAGTAACAGGCAAGGATGTAGGGATTGAGCCCCATGTCTCGCCTCTTGTCCTTAGTTCGCTCAAAGCTCTTTGCATATTTCCCAGTGAATACGGATTTTCGAGTTTTTGACCCAACACTATCAAGCCTTCGGCAGGAGCAGTTTTCAACATTTGCGGCTGACCCTGTGTATGGGCAGGGGCAGGATCAATCTCTTCCTTTTGGCAGGATAGCGTCAGAAAGAGAAGAGAAGAGAAGAGAAGAGAAGAGAAGAGAAGAGAAGAGAAGAGAAGAGAAGAGAAAATTTTTCTCCGTAAATGGTTTTCTTTTGCTTTTTTCATTGTCATTTTGTTTTGATTATTAATGGTTTACTATGTCAATACTACTTTATAACATCCTTTTTACCAAGGTAAGAAACCTATTCCAAATAACGGCACTTCAGAATCCTTGCCCTGTGCAGAAAATAGCGAATAGAAACACCCAGAACACCAAGTCCGTACTTGATGCTACGACGAAGGTTTATGGACGAGGCTTCTTTAAAATACTTGGTAGGACAGGTAATTTCGGCTATCTGAAATCCGGCATTGAATAGCTGGGCTATCATTTGGTTGTCGAAAATAAAGTCGTCGGAGTTTTTATTAACATCAATGGCTTGCAGGGCTTTGGCCGAAAAAGAACGGTATCCGGTGTGGTACTCGGAGAGTTTCTGTCCCATGAGGATATTCTGAAACAGGGTAAGAAAACGGTTCGAGATGTACTTGTACATGGGCATCCCGCCTCGCAGGGCACCTCCGCCCAGAATGCGTGAACCAAAAACAACGTCGTAGGTTCCGTTGGCAATCAGGTAAGCCATGGAGTGGATTAAGGCGGGCGTATATTGATAATCGGGGTGCAACATCACCACAATGTCCGATTTCAGTTCCAACGCTTTTGCGTAACAGGTTTTTTGATTGCCCCCGTAACCACGGTTCTTTTCATGTGGCACAATATGCTGAATACCAATCTTTTTAGCTACCTCTATGGTATTATCTTTGCTGCAATCGTCCACCAGAATAACGTGGTCAACAATGTCGAAAGGTATTTCGTTGTAGGTAATTTCAAGAGTTTTTGCGGCATTATAGGCCGGCAATACTACGGTTACAATTTTATTACCAATCATAGTTTTATGTTTAATCCTTCCTTTTTATAAAAACAAAGCCGTTCTTCTCTCCTATCACTTTCAAATTGGGGTTAACGCGCAAATGCCCCACAGCTCTGTCAATTTTCGATACAAAATATACATCTTTATCGACATCTCCGTTCAATAGCCAACCAACATTTTTAGCATTTTCGTTCAACGGTTTGGTTTTCAATGTGTAAAAATATTGCGCGTAGCTTTTAAAACCCAGTGTTTCCACATACACATCTTTTCCTTGCATTGATTTGTAGAACTCAATGGCGGCGCGTTGCGTGTATCCCTCGACTTTTGTAATGACAAACAACATGGTTAGATACAGATACGCTACTGAACAAAAAGCCAAAACCGCAAAACTGCGCAGAATGTTTTTCCGATATTGGCGCAAATAATAGAACATTCCAAAAATCAGAATCAGGCCAATAACAAACTCAAAGCCTGTCCATTGAACATCGGCTTGCAGGTTTGCTACGGCAAAACGGTCTTTAATCCTTCCATCCTCCATCAACCAGGGCTTGATTTTGTCAAAAACGGAAATTCCGAACATGGGAAGGGCGAAGACCAATCCCAAGAAAGCTATCAGGCTGTTCATCCACACCGAAACCCGATTTTCGCCTTTTATCACCCGGTACACGAACCAGGCAGCCAAAAAGGTCATGGGGAAATAGGTTAGCGATGAATAGTGTAATATCTTGGTTTTCACAATGGTAAACAAAATCAGTACCGTAGCCAGCAAAATAATCATGACCAGACGAAAGTGCATTTCCGGTTTTGTAGCCTGCTCGGGTTTACGCAAACCTCCCAATGCAAATACTGAGGCCGGAAATACGCCAAAAAACACAACCACAAAATGGTATAGCAAAAATCCTCCATGGCCGGCATCCTGCGTTTTGAACAGACGGATTTGATATTCAATAAAATCGGCCAAAATAGCATAGTTTCCCACCAGAATCTGGAGGATAAACCAAAATCCACCTGTAAAAATCAACGCACCTGTAAACGACAGAATATCAACAAATCGAAAAGTAAACTTGAATTTCCTGATTATCAACAAAACTCCGCCCACCAACATAAAAATGAGCAATGCCACGGGACCTTTTGTCAGAATCCCAAGCCCAATGAACGTTCCGGCTAGGGTTGCCTGCAATAGTTTGTTTCCGTTGTTTTCGGGGTTGGAATAGAATGCAGCCTGCCAGATTCCCAGAAAAATAAAGAGGTTGAACCAAGGGTCGATAATTCCCGATTTGAAGTAAAAAAACGGGAGCAGGGAACAGGCGTAACATAAAACCCATACCAAGCCAAAAGTCTTGTCTTTCAAACTCTTGCCCATGTTATAGAGCAACAAAAGGGTAACTATCCCACATATGGCGTTGGGAAAACGGGCAGCAAACTCGTTTACGCCAAACAGATGCATGGAAAAGGCTTGCATCCAGATAAACAGCGGGGGTTTCTCCCAGAATGCGTTGTAGTTGATTTGAACGGTCAGGAAATCGCCGGCTACAAGCATCTCGCGAGCCGATTCGGCAAAGTTTATCTCATCCCAGTCGAACAAGTGTACCGAACCTAAGAACGGAACAAAGGCCAGCAAGCTTAAAACAAAGATAAACAGATAATTGCGGTCAATTTTTTTGAAAAAATTCATTGCTTTATTTCTAGAGCAACAAAGGTAGGACATTTTGCAAAATTAGAAAACGTCTGGCGGACGAATTCCTTGCCCATAGTTAAAAAACCTTGAACACCAACACCCGCAAATTGCCGTTGCCGGTATTGGAAAGTCCCCGTTGCGCTCCGGAAGGGATGCTCAGGCAGTCATTTGCCACAATATCAGCCACTGCGCCATCCGATTCGGCTTTTCCGTGACCTTCGACCACAAAAATGGCCACATCGAACGGGTTTGTGTGTGTTGCCAGCACTTCGCCCGGTTTTAGGCACAGGTGAATGATTTCGGCACGCGGGTCAATAAACAGTTTGCGCCCGTCGAGGTTGAAGGGGACGCGTTCGGCGGTTTGGAGTTTGGTTATTTGCATATTCGTTTATTTTTAAAAGAAACCTATTCATTTTTAGAACATACTGATTTAATCATGGTGACATGTTTCCTCCTTCGTCGTAAAACCCACATTACCACACCCGAAATCACGATGAAGATGCCCAAAATTCCAGCTAAAGGTACAACGAGAATATAAAAATCGCCTATCAGGAATTTCAGAATTCGCCAGGTGTGAATTTCCAACGCCAGATTCCAGAGCGACATCCCACTTTGCTGCAAAATTTGCGTAGGCATCCCGGGCAGTGGTTTCCCTGATTTTGAGATGGCTCCGGCATTGTAGTCGAAAATCCACTCTTCATTTTCGGTACTGTGGTAACCTGCTACAGCCAATTCGCCAAACGGAGAACGTAAGCCGCTTTGCTCAGCAACGGGTTGACCTGTCCGGAAATCGTTCAGAATTTCGTCGTATGGATTCCAATGAAATATCCCGCTAAATGATCCCACCATATAACCTCCTCCAGGGTGATGGCGGAACACGCTGATTCCCATAACACTAACCGGTGGTTGAAGTTTGTAGCGTAAGGGTTCTTGTGTCAAGTTTTCGTTTAAGAAATACATTCCGTCTGAAGTTGAGATGGCAAAACCATGGTACTGAGGTTCATAATGAATATCGCGTAATTTGTCGTCCCAATAGTTTGGTTGATCGAGATGCGTGTATTTCAAGGGTTTCACCTCTTTGCCTGCAATGGGAATCAGGAGTGGTGGACGAAGAAACATGCCTGTTAACGATGCTACAAATAGCAGAAAAGCGAAAATTATTCCCACTTTCAAATGCCATTGATACGACCAACGGGTTGTGTTTTTTAACTTATTTTTTAAGGAAATGCTACGTTTAATTCTACGCATCCATTTGGGTGCCACAAAGAAAAGCAATCCGGTGACAGACAATAAGATCATGGCCAAGCCACCTAAATCGACTAACAGCTTGCCGGTTAAACCCAATATTTCGCCCGAATGAATTACCCAAATAGTCCGAAACAACGAAACCTGCTTTTCAGCACTTGGGGGGGCTTGCAATTCCTTTACTTCGAATGTAGAATAATTGTCATGTATAAAACCCAGCAACAACCTGGAGCGAGTCAGAACCAACAGCGTATCGCTTATGATTTCTAAGGCTACAATGCGGCTTTCAACATTGTGCAGTGTTGTTTTGTGCCATTCCTTTTTCGCAGAATCGAAACGAAACAATCCAAACAAAGTAGCAGCAAAAAGATTTCCGTTGGGTGTTTGTAAGATATCGGAAACCTTGCGGTTGTCTGTTCCTTCGGGAAAGCCATGATTCCAATCCTCAAACTGCGTAAACCCAGTGTTGGTAAGCCAAATCCCGATGTTCCCAAAAATTAGAACGGAATCGTCTCCAATTTCGATTGAACCTTTGACAGCAGCATTGTTCCAATTGTTGTACCGGTACTCCTGTGGTAACCAGTTGCGGCTAACATCCACGGGCGAGAAAAATTGTCTGTGATTCATGACAATACCGGAAAGGGCAAAAAAAATAAAAAATAATGCCAAAATTATGGCTGGCCATTTATGAAAGCGTTTGAAAAACCGATATGGGGGGGACATTAATGGAATTTAGAGGGATTTTACTTGTAAAAATCGGTTATTTTATATGTGTTTTAATATTATCGTTATGCAGTGAGGGTGTCTAAAAAGTCCAAAAAGCACGTCATTGCAAGAAGGAACGACGATGTAAACTTCTGATTATCAAGTAAAATAGATTACTATGTTGCATTCGCGATGACAAACCGGGAACTTTTTAGACAGCCCCACGAAATCAATGCATTGTTTCTTTCAGAATTTCATTTATCTCGCCCTCGCAGCCACCACAAACGGTTCTGGCCTGGGTTTCGCGCTGGATGTCTTCGAAGGTTTTACAACCTTTTTCCTTAATGGCATCGATTATTTCCTGTCGGGTGACGCCCATGCAGGTGCAAATGGTTTTGTCGTTCATGTTTTCTAATTTTGGGGTTCACAAATTACAGTTGTTTAATAGGAAAACAGACTTCGACTCCGCTCAGTCTGACTATCACCGTTAAGATTAATAGGCCTAAAAAGGTCTCCATTCTTAACCGTTTTTAGGTTCTTTTATCATGGTTAACAGCATTTTAAACCGTTCGGTTGCTTCCACTGAATGGGGAATGTTGGCAGGCATAATAATGGTTTCGCCGGAAATCAAATCGTGAGGATTGCCTCCAATTATGATTCTTGCGTTGCCTTCCAACACCTGCACCATGGCATCGAACGGGGCGGTGTGCGTGCTGAGGCTTTCGCCCTTGTCGAAGGCAAACAGCGACACGTTGCCTGTGGGGCGTTTCAGTACATTTTTACTGACTATTCCGCCCGCCTGATAGTCAACTTCAATAGCAAAAGAGAATTTTTGCGCTTTAGGGAACTCTTTTATCATTTCCATGGTTGTAAGTGTTATGATTTTGTAAAAAAGAATATGGGCTAAAGCCCAATTTGGAGGTACGTTTTATAACCCCGGCCTTAAGGCCGGGGTTATTGAAAAGTCTGTAATTCTTGGGTTGGTTTCAGAATTATCCGACCATCATCTGAATATCTTCGTCAACGGTGGTTATTCCGCCTATTCCGAAGTTTTTAACCAATACCGATGCTACATTGGGTGAAAGGAATGCGGGTAGTGTTGGCCCGAGGTGGATGTTCTTTACCCCAAGGTAGAGAAGGGCAAGCAACACAATTACAGCTTTCTGTTCATACCAGGCAATGTTGTATGCAATTGGTAATTCGTTGATATCGTTCAGGTTAAACACCTCTTTCAATTTTAATGCAATTACAGCTAATGAATATGAGTCATTACATTGTCCGGCATCAAGAACGCGTGGAATTCCACCTATGTCGCCCAATGGAAGTTTGTTGTAGCGATATTTTGCACAACCGGCAGTAAGGATTACGGTGTCTTTTGGCAGTTTCTCGGCAAACTCTGTATAATAATTACGGTCTTTCATGCGACCGTCGCAACCCGCCATGACAATGAATTTGCGAATGGCCCCCGATTTAACAGCGTCCACTACTTTGTCGGCAAGGGCAAATACCTGGGCATGGGCAAATCCGCCAACAATCTCGCCTTTTTCGATTTCGGTCGGAGCTTTGCAGGTTTTAGCCAGCTTAATGATTTCTGAGAAATCTTTCTGTTTTCCGGGCAGACGGTCGGCAATATGCTTATTTCCAGGATATCCGGCAGCTCCGGTTGTAAAAACTCTGTCTTTATAAACAGCATTCTCAGCTGGAGGAACGATACAGTTGGTTGTAAACAGAATAGGACCGTTAAACGTAGCGAAGTCTTCTTTTTGGTGCCACCAGCTGCTTCCGTAGTTTCCAACAAAATGCTTGTACTTTTTGAATGCCGGATAATAATTAGCCGGAAGCATTTCGCTGTGGGTGTAAACATCCACACCTGTTCCATCGGTTTGCGCCAACAGCTCTTCCATGTCTTTCAAATCATGACCGCTGATAAGAATGCCTGGGTTGTTTCGGACACCAAGGTTCACTTTTGTTATCTCTGGATTTCCATAAGCCGTAGTGTTTGCTTTGTCTAACAAGGCCATAACACCCACACCGAATTTTCCGGTTTCCAGCGTCAGGGCTACCAACTCGTCAACACTCAGGTTTTTGGTTGTTGCTGCCAGGGCGCGTTGCATAAACTCGATAACTCCATTGTCTATAAAACCAAGGTTTTCAGCGTGTTCGGCATAAGCAGCCATCCCTTTTACGCCATAAATAATCAGCTCTTTCAACGACCGAATGTCCTCGTTTTTCTCAACCAACACACCCACTGTCAAGGCTTTCACGGGATACTGCGCCGGAGTTCCGTTCCAGGTGCAACCATCGAACGATTCATCGACTTTAACTCCCTGTTTTTGAACATCTTCGCGCAACATATCACGAAGTTTTAGGCCCTTGGTAACGCGACGCTCAATGGCATCTTTGTCAAAGTTGGCGTTGGTAATGGTTGAAAACAATCCGTCAATCACAAAGTGGTTAACTTCGACGTTTTCGTACTTTTTTTGTTCGCGCAGCGCACTACTGTAAACGCTTACGCCTTTGAGGACGTGCATCAGCAAATCCATGGTGGTAGCCACATCACTGGGTTTTCCGCATACTCCGCGTACTGTACAACCGGTGCCTTTAGCGGCTTCCTGACATTGAAAGCAAAACATGTTTTCCATAATTTCTTATTTTTAGGGGGTTAGGTATTAGGTGTTTAGTTATTTAGTTATTAGGTATTAGGTTTTTAGGCTCTAGTCTTTTAGGGATTTTAGTCGTTATTTGAACGGATTCTGTTGGTTGTCATGCTGAGCAGAGTCGAAGCATGTAAAAAAAACAATGAATCTTTTTATGAAAAAATACGGCATCATTAAATCCATTGTTCGGAGATGACCTCACCCTGAACACTAACTACAATGGCTTTTACGGGCACTTTGCGTGAAGCACTCAGTGTGGCTTTCTGGATAATTTGAATCAATCCACCGCAGCAGGGAACTTCCATAATCATTACGGTAATGGTGTTGATTTTCGACTCGTCGATCATACGGCGAATTTTTTCCACATAGACATCCATTCCTGAGTCTAACTTTGGACAGGCAATGGCTAACACCTTTCCAACCAGGAATTTGCTATGAAAATTTCCAACCGAGAAAGCGGTACAATCGGCAGCCACCAATAAATCGGCATTGGCAAGATATCCGGCAGCCGGGTTCAACAAGTGCAACTGTACAGGCCACTGACGCAACGCGCTGGGTTGCTCTGATGCAGCAGGTGCTACAGAAGCTGGCGCAGGAGCGGTTTGAGGTTTAAAACTCATTTCGCGCGAGCCAGGACAGCCTCCTCCATGATGATGTGCACCGTGCATAGGTTTCACATCAACTTTTGGTTGTACTTGCTGATTTAAAGGTTCGTGTAATTTAGCCGGCAAAATTTCGGGGTCAAAATCAATTTTAGAACGATTTGCCCTTAAATAGTCAACACCTTGGCGAACAAATTGTTTCATGTCGTGGTCTTTCAGGTGTTTCAGGTGGGCGAAAATGGTGTTAAACCCTTTGCCAATCATGCCTTCCATGACCAAAAGTTCGTCATACGGTTGTGCTTCGCGCTCTTCCAGAGTTATGGCATCCATGGGACAGTGGCCAATGCAGGCACCAAGACCATCACACATCAGGTCGCTTATCAAACGGGCTTTTCCGTCAATTATTTGCAGGGCACCTTCGTGGCAACCGGGAACACAAGCTCCGCATCCGTTGCATTTATCTTCGTCGATGTTAATTACTGTGCGTTTCATATTTTCAAGTTTTATTTTGTGAACAGTTTCATTTCTTTTCTGCCACAAAATTCGGATATTCGGACACGAAAGTCTGTAACATATGTGACAAATTGGTATTATTGTAAGAAAATTTAAATACAACAACACACACGTCATCTTCCAAAGAATTAAAAGACAAA
Organism: Salinivirgaceae bacterium; assembly: GCA_037441445.1. Lineage (GTDB taxonomy): Bacteria > Bacteroidota > Bacteroidia > Bacteroidales > Salinivirgaceae > JAAYQU01. Next base: position 792 of record JBBISE010000118.1, on the reverse strand, counting down.
AATTACGTACTTTTGCTCCAAATGTATATTTGAATTAAATATCAATGAAAAACGAAATCATAATATATCAACCCGATGAAACGTCAACTCGACTTGAAGTCAGGATTGAAGATGAAACTATTTGGCTAAACAGACAGCAAATTTCCACTTTGTTTGAAAGAGATGTTAAAACAATTGGAAAACACATAAACAATGTTTTCGAAGAGGGCGAACTGGTAAAAAGTTCAACTGTCGCAAATTTTGCGACAGTTCAGGATGAAGGAGGAAGAAAGGTTGAAAGACAAATAGAATACTACAACCTTGATGTAATAATCTCAATAGGTTATAGGGTTAAATCCAAAAGAGGTACCCAATTCCGTATTTGGGCAAATAAAGTTTTAAAAGAATATCTACTTAAAGGTTATTCTGTAAATCAACGATTTGAACGCATCGAAAATGAGGTACACAACATAAAAACTAAACTGGGAGAAATAGATTTTCAGGTAAAAACCAACCTACCTCCAAAAGAAGGTATTTTCTTCGATGGTCAAATATTTGATGCCTATGTTTTTGCAAATGAATTAATTAGAAATGCAAAAAAATCTATTATTCTCATTGACAACTATATTGATGAAAGTGTATTCCTTATGTTATTAAAAAGACAACAGAATGTAAAAACATTAATTTACACATCAAACATCACAAAAGAAACCAAACTTGATATAAAGAAATACAATGCACAGTATTCTGACATAGAAATCAACCCAAAATCCGCATTAGGAAAAAAGTTAAATTTGGAGATTAATTTCTAAT
>JBBISE010000117.1:0-11666 GCA_037441445.1 Salinivirgaceae bacterium | reverse complement strand
GAGCATGATTAAAGTCGGCATGAAGTTCCATATGGCCTTAAACCGAAAAAATATAGACATATGAAAATTTTAAACTTGTTGCTAATCACAGCCCTTTTATTGCTTGGGTGTAACCTTTATGCATACGAGGATGCCCGCATGATGCGTTTCCCCGACATTAACGGGCAGCAAATTGTGTTTGTCTATGCCGGTGATATTTGGACAGTAGATGCCAAAGGCGGCGATGCCCGTCAACTTACATCGCACAATGGACTGGAACTTTTTCCGAAAATTTCGCCCGATGGAAACTGGATTGCCTTTTCAGCCGAGTACAGCGGAACACGTCAGGTATTTGTAATGCCATCGAAAGGTGGTACACCAAAGCAGCTGACATTTTACAACGATGTTGCCAATCTTCCTCCCCGGGGTGGGTTCGATAACGTTGTAATGGGCTGGACTCTGGACAGCAAAAAAGTGTTTTTTCGCAGCAATCGTACTGAATATGGCGATCGCATGGGAAAATATTTCATGGTTAACATCGCTGGCGGCTTCGAAGAAGAATTGCCTATCCCATACGGCGGCTTTGGAACCCTGTCTCCCGACAATAAAAAAGTGGCATTCGCCTACATTGACCGCGAGTTCCGAACATGGAAGCGCTACAAAGGGGGACGTGCTGCAAATCTTTGGGTTTACGACTTGGAGAAAAATTTGTCGGAAGAGATTACCTACTTCAAGGGAACCGACCACATTCCAATCTGGTTCGAAAACAAAATATATTTTGCCTCCGACCGCGACATGTGGCTCAATATTTACAGCTACGATGTAAACACGAAAGAAACCGTCCAGATTACAACACACGATAACTTCGATGTAATGTGGCCAAGCGGTTCCAATGGACAGATTGTCTATGAACACGGAGGACACCTTTACAGGTTGGAAACCCAAACCGGAACAACCCAACGGGTAACCGTAAATATCCGGTATGACAACCCCAACACCTTGCCTTATTTTAAAAATGTAAAGGATAACATCCATAGCATGGCTATTTCGCCCAGTGGAAACCGGGTTCTGTTCGATGCCCGGGGTGATATATTTTCGGTTCCGGCAGGCGAAGGGTCAATCGTAAATCTAACGAAAGATCAAGGTGTAAGAGCGGTTTTCCCAACGTGGTCACCCGATGGGAAAAACATTGCTTATTATAGCGATGAGACTGGTGAGTATGAAGTTTACCTGATTGAAAACAAAGAGGATGCGAAGCCCAGGCAAATAACCAAAGGTTCAAAAGGATGGAAGTATCAGGCCGAATGGTCTCCAAATAGTAAATATCTTGTGTTTTTTGACCGAAGCCTTAAGTTGCAATTGGTTGACGTTGGAACCGGAAACACCCTGACCATCGACACACCCACCAGCGATGAGATTAGAAGCTACAGCTTTTCGCCCGATTCTCGCTGGGTTGCCTATACTAAGAACAGCCCTAACGGACAATCGGCCATTTGGTTGTATAATATTGAAAAGGCAGAAAAGCAACAACTTACCGATGATTCCTTCAGCGACCGCAGTCCGGTGTTCTCCAAATGCGGAAACTATATATTTTTCCTTTCCAACCGTGATTTTAATTTAACATTCTCCGATTTTGAATTCAATTACCTTTACAATCGGGCTACACGAATTTTTGGGTTGGCTTTACGTCCGGACAGTCCCCGTTTGTTCGAACCAAAGGAAACGATCGAAGCTCCAGTAACAGAAGTAAAAAAGGACAGCGAATCCAAGAAAGACATTGTTGTTAGCGTTGATTTTGAGGGCGCCAACCGTCGAATTGTTGCTTTCCCATTGGCATCGGGGAGTTACTGGAATCTTGTGGCAGTCCAGAATGGTATCGTATATTGCAACAACGAGGGTTTTCAGCGATACATTATCCCTGATCAGAAGTCAGAATCCATTATGCCAGGTATTCGGACGGCTATGGTTAGTGCCGATGGTAAAAAATTCTTGTACCAACAGGGCGATGACTTTGGTGTTGCCTCTCTTTCCCCGAACCAAAAAAGTGGGGAAGGGAAACTGAACCTCGAAAAATTAGAAATGCGCATTGAGCCTCGTAAAGAGTGGGAACAGATTTTTGTTGACGGCTGGCGCATTTTCCGCGACTATTTTTATGTTGCCAACATCCACAATGTTGACTGGGATGGTTTCCGAAAAAAATACGGTTCCATGTTGCCCTATCTCAACCATCGTTTCGACCTCGATTATATTTTTGGCGAAATGATAGCCGAAACAAACACAGGGCATGCCTATGCAAATTATGGTGATTTCGAACGGGTTAAGCGCGTTGAGACCGGACTTCTTGGTGCAAAGTTGGCCGCTGATGCAAAAAACAAACGGTATGTTATTAAGAAAATTTTCGCTGGTGAAAACTGGACACCCGATAGACGTTCCCCTCTAACCGAGCAGGGAATTGATGTCAAAGAGGGCGATTTTCTTATTGCAATTGACGGGAACGATGTAACCACAAATTTAAACCCTTATCAGTTTCTTGAAAATAAGGTTAATACTCCCGTGAGGATTACAGTTAATTCAAAACCAACCGCTGATGGCGCCCGAACCTATACCATTAAACCTATTGCAAACGAGCAGGAATTGATGTACCTCGATTGGGTAAACACCCGACGCGCCATGGTTGATAAACTTTCTGACGGTAAAATTGGCTACATGCATATACCCAACACTGCGCAGGAAGGAAACCGCGAGCTTCATCGTGGATTCTACGCCTATAATCACAAGGAAGCGTTAATTATCGACGACCGATTTAACGGCGGAGGTTTTATTCCTGACCGTATGATTGAACTCGTTGGTCGCGAGACACTTGCACTTTGGCATGTTAACGGTTTGGATCCCATGCGCACGCCCGGCATTGCCCATGACGGTCCTAAAGCTATGCTCATAAACCAGTATTCATCGTCGGGTGGAGATGCATTTCCCCATTTCTTCCGCCAAAAGAAATTGGGAACCATTATTGGGGCTAGAACCTGGGGTGGTTTGGTAGGAATGTCCGGAAATGCTAGCCTGGCCGACGGTGGGTACATTGCCGTTCCCCGGTTTGGAATCTATAATAAAGAGGGAGAATGGATAATTGAGGGTATTGGTGTATATCCTGATATTGAGGTTATTGACGCTCCCCATTTGGTCGCTCAGGGAAAAGATCCTTCGCTGGAACAAGCAGTGGAGGTGCTTATGCAGCAACTTAAAGAAAATCCACCGGCAAAATGGAAGAAGCCAACCGATCCGGATAGATCCAAATGGATTGAGACAGAAATAAAATAAATCCTTACGCTTTACTTTTGGCAGATTCGGATAAACAATCCGGGTCTGCCAAAATATGTCATAACCCTGTTTTATATGAGAACTTTCATTGCTGTTGACATGCAAGTTGGGCAAGAGTTATCTTCTATAATCAATAAGTTAAGGGCGGATTTAGCAGAAGAGCAAATTAAGTGGGTCGATTTTAATACGTTCCACCTTACCCTGGCATTTTTAGGAGAAACATCGGTTGAGATTGTAAAGAGATTGGAGCGTGGGTTTCTTGAAAATTTAACTGACATTACTCCGTTTTCTCTAAATTTGAGAAATATAGGTACTTTTGGAACTTCTGCGCATCCGACTGTAATTTGGATTGGAGTGGAACCTTCAGGGATGTTGCAAAAACTTTACAATGGGGTTTCTGCTATAATTTCAGCACATGGTTTTGTCCCTGACGATAGGGGATTCAATCCCCACGTAACATTAGGAAGGGTGAAGCGACAGGGTAATGCAGATATTTTCGGAAAAATGTTGTTAGCTTATCGTGGTCAGTTTTTCCAATCTTCCAAAATAAATAAAGTTGTTGTTTACCAAAGTGCATTAAACCCTAAGGGAACAATTTATACCCCTCTATACGAGCACTATTTTATGCAACAAAGAGTTTAGCAAGCATCACTATCGGGGTATTTACTTTTCTTCTTCTTTCTTTGGATCATAGTCAGGATTGAATTTTGAAACACCTCCACTGACAATAAATTTCATTATCTCAGCAGGATGTCCTTCAACGGGTTCGACCATCTCGGCCGGAACGATGTAGAGTTCGCCTAAAATTCCATATGAGCTGGGAAAATAAACGGAGACAAAGCCGTCTGGCACTTTGAGGAAGGCGAGTTCATCTTGAGTTAAAAATCCTAGACGTTTGGTTTTGTTTTTGTTGTCAATAGTAACCAAAACAGGTTTTTCAAATTTTTTCTCTTTTCCCACGAAAGCCGAAAAAAGATCCTTTATGGAAGTGTACACCACTTTTAGCAGAGGGGCGCGATTGAAAATCCGGTTAAATGTTGAATAGATGGGTGTTGCAACTAATATTTGAAAAAGAAAGCCCACCAGAGTGATACCTGCCAGGATCACTAAGATTCCTAGTCCGGGAATTTTCAGTGGAATAATGTTGTCCAACCACACAAAGATTACGTAAATAAGGTAAAATGTGATGGCCAGTGGTAGAACAAACACAAGACCTTGAACAAAGTATTGAAATATTTTTTTCATTGTTAATGTATTAAAAAAGCGGAGTATTACTCCGCTTTATATTTTATTTGTTTAACCATTTCACAAACGATTCCAGTATGAAAAGGCCATCGGTATTCCCCAACTCGGGATCGGCCGCCCGCTCGGGATGAGGCATCATACCATAAACATTTTTATTCTTGTTGCAAACACCGGCAATTTCGTTTATGCTGCCGTTGGGGTTAGCCTCGCCACCAATCTTTCCGTTCTTGTCGCAGTAACGAAACAATACCTGTCCATGATCTTCAATTTCCTGAAGCATTCCTTCGGGGGCATAGAAACGGCCTTCGCCGTGGGCAATGGGAATATTCAGTGGTTTGGTACCAACATGAGCCGTAAATGCTGTTTTTGGGTTGTCTGCAATCAGGTATTGGTTCCGGCAAATAAATGTTTGGTTTGTATTGTGTAATAAAGCTCCAGGCAACAAACCCGATTCGCATAAAATCTGAAAACCGTTGCAGATTCCAAACACAGGCCTACCCTCGTTTGCAAAGCGCACGACTTCCTTCATAATTGGACTATAGCGCGCAATTGCCCCACAGCGCAAATAATCACCATAGGTAAAACCCCCGGGTAACGCAATGGCATCAAGCCGTGGAATGGAACCATCTTTATGCCAAAGCTGTATAACTTCGTGTCCCATAATGGTTTCAAGGGTGTAAATCATATCATGGTCGCAATTGGACCCAGGGAAAATAACTACTCCAAACTTCATTGTGGTTGCTTTATTTTTTTTGGCAAAGATAGATAAAATTCTAAGACAGTCCGAACTAAAATTTTATTGTCCACCTTCCGGATTGCTTCTTATGGGCACAAAATCCTGTCATTTTTTTTTAAAAACAGGTAAATTTACTTGTACTAAATCGGCAATCTTGCTCTATTTTTGAGTTTCAGATTCTTGGCCTCATGAGAAGATGTTTATTTTCCTGAGGTTTTAACAACCCCGCAAAGGGATGAACGTTCCAGATTACCACCACAAAAACACACATAGCTATGAGACAGGACAAAATCATCGATGCATTTGACTATTTGGGATCAGTCATCGAAGAGTTTTTACTTCTTTCAGAAGATGAGCAGATTATAAAATATCCCGAACTAAGTACAGCAGTCAGGGACAGCCAAAAACAGAACATCTGGTTTGTTAATTCCTTTATTGTTAATTCGTTGAAAGGAATTCGTCTTTGGCTTGACAAGAAAACGCTTTCTGATTGGTGCAGTCAAAATAACATCCGTTGTGCAAAAACACCCAAAAAGGTTGGGCTTGTTATGGCGGGAAACATTCCCCTGGTTGGTTTTCATGATTTGTTGTCGGTACTAATTACCGGCAACAAGGCGATTGTCAAACTCTCGTCGAAAGATATTGTTCTGCTGCCAGTGCTGACTTCGTACCTGACCAAAAAGTGTTACGAGCTGTCAAAAAATATTCTGTTTGTTCAGGAAATTAAGGACGATATTGATGCCTTAATAGCCACCGGTTCAAGCAATACAATGCGCTATTTTAGTTACCGTTACGAAAAGGTTCCCAGTATCTTGCGCGGAACCCGAAACAGCATTGCAGTCATGACTGGTAAAGAAACCTCAAAACAAATTGATGAATTGAGTAAAGACATTTGTCTCTATTTTGGCATGGGATGCCGTTCGGTAGCCAAAGTTTATGTGCCAGACGAGAAGGTGATTCCCCGGCTTCAAAATTCGTTGTCCAAGTTTTCATGGATGAACCAACACAAAGACTGGTCCGACAACCTTAGGTTCCAGAAAGCTGTTATGCTGACACGAGGGCAATCCTTTGTGGACTGCGGTCCTGTAGTGTTGCTCCAGGAATCGAAGTTGAATTCGCCCATGTCCGTCATCCACTTCGAGAAATACGACTCCATTGATCTGCTCAAGCGATCGCTTAAGGCGTTGGAGCCAATGGTACAATGTGTTGTGGGTGACACGATGGTTGATCATGAGTGGGTTCCGTTTGGAAGATCGCAATATCCAGATATTAATGACTTTGCAGACAGAGTAAACACGCTGGAATTTCTTGAAAGCATCTAAAATAAACAGAGGTTCCAGTTGCGAATTTATAAACCGATGCTTTTTCTTTTGTGGGATTTTTGATGTATTTCTTATCCGGATTTATACGAAATCCGGATTTTTTTCTTACATTGCAACTATAATTTGTTTCGGAAAAAACAGGAACACCAATGGTTTACCATTTTCTCATCCTGAGCGACGAAGAGGAAGATTTTATCCTCGAAATCAAGGTGCATGAAAAAAACACCTTTCTCGATTTTCATCATGCCATCCGACAAGCGTTGAGTTTCGATAACAATTACCTGGCATCATTCTGGCGTACCGACGACAACTGGCACAAAATCGCCGAAGCTACATTGATAGACATGGACGAACACGGGCACCTGTTGATGGAAGATCTGGGGATTGAGGACTGGTGCCGTCGGAAGGGACAAAAGTTTTTGTACATATTTGATTATTTCACTGACAGAAGCCTCTTTATTAAAATTGTAGAAATTGACGAGAAAAACCATAACCCCGACCGATATCCAAAAATTGTTAAAAACCAAGGCAGAAAACCACTACAGATAAGAACAGGCGAAAAATACATTGACGATTTGTTGGATGCCTTTTCTACCAATTAACACCTGAAGATTGGAAATAAAATTTGCCGTGTTTTAATCATCTGCCCCATTTCCATATACTTTTAAAGCCAAAACTCCGTTTTGAAACCTGTTAAAAACAAAACAAAAATCTGTATGCTACAAAAATCGCTTCCCATTATCTTGTTTTTAGGCCTGTCCACCCAGTTTTCGCAGGCGCAGGTTGTCCGCAAGTACAGCAACGAATTTCTAAGTATTGGAATTGGAGCCCGGGGGATGGGCATGGGTAACTCGGTTGTTGCAACCACTACCGATATCTATTCAACATACTACAACCCAGCAGGGTTGCTCTCCATGAAAGATAAGATCCAGGTTGGCTATATGCACTCAGAATATTTTGCCGGGATTGCAAAGTACGATTATGGTGCTGTAGCATACCGTATTAGCGACGATCAGGTTGCCGGTTTGTCCTTTGTCCGTTTTGGGGTCGATAACATTCCAAACACCCTTAATCTTTATGCCGATGGCGTTTTGAATTATGACCGTGTCAGCACCTTTTCCGTTGCAGATATGGCCATTATAGGTTCCTTTGCCCAAAAAATCCCTGTCGAAAACCTTTCTGTCGGTGGAAACGTGAAAATCATCCGCCGGGCTGCCGGCGATTTTGCCGATGCCTGGGGCTTCGGATTCGATGTTGGAGCCCGGTATTTGTTTGGAAAATGGATTTTCGCGGCCAATGTTCGCGACATTACAGGTACCTTTAATGCCTGGAGTTATGACACCAGCCAGTTGCGCGAGGTTTATGAAATTACAGGAAACGAACTTCCCGAAAACTCGCTTGAAATAACCATGCCCAGGATAATTGGGGCGGTATCCTATGCTTACACCATTCGCGAGCGTTTTAAAATGCTGGGCGAATTTAACCTCGACATTACCACCGATAAAAAACGAAATACCCTGATACGTTCAAACTTCGTCAGCATGGATCCCCAGCTTGGCCTCGAATTTAGCTTCGACGAGATTGTCTATGCCCGGTTTGGGTTACGCAACCTGCAACAGGAAATCCGCGACGAAGGTAAAAAGGAATACACTATCATGCCCAGCATTGGAGCCGGACTGCAAATAAATAAACTGGGAATTGACTACGCCTATACCGATGTTGGAAATGTTTCCGGAGCACTTTATTCCCACGTGGTTTCATTACGGTACCAGTTCAATCAGGGAGCAAAACGCCAAAATTAGATTAGCAGTTATAAAAGAATTAAGCGAATTTGGTAATAAATCGATACTAAAATCATTAAAGCAGTCGTGTGAAATTAACAATTAGACGGTTGCTTATTTGTCATATTCTAAAAATGGATAATTTACACAAACAATAAACATTAAATTTTAAAATTCGTATCTTTACAACGATAGATTACAATAAGCTTCCATAGCTATGCAAATAAAAGATGAATTAAAAAGTAGGGTTGCTGAATTTGAAAACATGTGTAAAGATCACGGAGTTAAATACATGTATGCCTTTGGTTCAGTAGTATCCGAGAGGTTCAATCCAAATTCAAGTGATATTGATCTGCTGGTTGAAATAGAGGCAGAGAATCCTTTGGATAGGGGAGAGAAGCTTCTTGATTTATGGGATAAACTGGAACTGTTTTTCAACCGCAAGGTTGATTTATTAACGGCATCATCCATTAAAAACACATACCTAAAGAGTTCTATTGATAAAACCAGAATCTTGATTTATGACGGAAAAGGGCAAAAAATATCTTTCTGACATTATCTTAGCCATAGAACTGATTGAGAGTTTTATTTCAGATGTTAAAAGTTTTGAACAATATCAGCTCGACCTTAAAACTCAAAGTGCTGTTGAGCGACAACTCATGATAATTGGCGAAGCTGCTATCCGATTTAGACAGGTTTGTCCAGAAGTGTCTCTGGAGAATTCACTTCAAATAGCCGGTTTCAGAAATCGAATTGTACATGCTTATGATAGTATTGATAATTCAATTGTTTGGGTTATTGTCAACCGACACTTGGAGTCGTTGAAAATTCATACTTATTTGTTGCTATATGAAGGAAAGACTCAGTCTGAAGAACAAAAAACCGTCCAGGCTTTACCTCCCTCCCAAAACATTCACCAACCACGTCGGATATTCTTCTATCTTTTCGCCTTTGTAATAGACTCGTTCCAAGAATAAACCTGAAGGGGGAGCCGTGTGGCGTGCCGGAAAGTCCGATTCCTGTTCAAAAAATGACATAACATCATTTTCGTTTATTCTGCCACGACCTGACTCAACTAACGTTCCCACAATGCGGCGCACCATTTTCCACAAAAAGTGCGATCCAACAATGTGGATGAGAATGGAGTCGTCAATTTCATAAATTTTCAACCGTTCTAGTTTTACCAACGTCGATTCACCTTTCTTTTCAGGTACTCCAAACGAACGGAAATCTTTCATTCCCACGAAAAATTCCGTGGCATCGGCCATGGCTTTCACGTCCAGCGTGTCCTTAATCCACCAGACAAAATCTTTCCCGAATGCGGTACGACGTTTCGATATGTGATAGACATAGCTTCGGTTCTCGGCACTAAAACGGGCATGAAACTTAGGGTCGGTTTTTTCCATCGACAGCAGGTTAATGGCCGAGGGTAGTTTTTCGTTAATGCGCGTGAGTGCAATGTAGGGCGGCATGGCCGAATCAATTTGCAAATGAGCCACTTGTGCAAGTGCATGCACTCCAGCATCGGTGCGACCCGAACCATAAAGTTCGAAATCGTCTTTTTCGTAAACAGCAGCAATGGCTTCCATCAGCTTACCCATAATAGTGGGCACTTCCTTTTGGTATTGCCAACCATGAAAGCGGGTTCCGTTGTATTCGAGGGTGAGTTTAAATCGGGGCATGGGTTTCTTTTTAGCGCAAAAATAAGGACTTGTTTTCAGATTGATGATGTTGACAGTGATTATTAGTGACTCTGGCGATTATGAAATGCCGTTCAAGTAATAACTTTCTGACAGGACAATAAAATCGATTTTGTTATAACCCCCTAAATGAAATTGATAAAAGATTTTTTCTTTTGTAAAAAATGATATTTATCATTCCATGTCGTTAAAAGCGAGTGTTATTTTGCCCCCGATAACTAAAAAACAAATAATATGAACAAGAAAAAAAACCTCTTGAGTAGTAATAGTGTTCTCTTCTCTTCTCTTCTCTTCTCTTCTCTTCTCTTCTCTTCTCTTTATTGGATGTAGTAAAGAGAACCTAACACAAAAGCAAAGTGTCAATCGAAGAAACCTCACTACAGATGACTACGTTTTGAAAAGAAATCTAGACATTGCGGCACGATTGCTCTCTAGGATTGTTTCTGACGAGGGTGTAAAGAGAGAACTAAAACAAATTACATCTTTCTCTCCTGAAAATCCTATTAATTCCTTAAGGTTTAAGGATTTATTAACCTCAGAAACAGTCAAAGTAAAAAATCAAACACAAAATTTTTCGCTATTGCGTAAAAGAATTATCGATGAAATGTCAGAATCCAAGGATCTTGACGATGATTTGCTTGCGTATTTGGCCGAGAATAATTGCGAATTGTATTGTCCCTATCCATTAGACTTCTACGAAGGGAAAGAGGACTATACTATAGCTGGACATCCAATAGACAAGGATATTGAGGGGGAAGGTTACAAAACCTGTGATAATGTAACTTACACATACATGGTCGATGAAGATTATGCAGGAAATGATCCCATTCTAATAATCATGCCTGTAGCTCCTGGTGGTAATGGAGCAAATGATGGTACTTCCGGCGGCGGCGGTGGTGGCGGTAACGGCGGTGGTGGCGGCACTGGAGATCCTATTTATCAAGTCAGAATCAATTGGTTCAGATGTAGCAACCTTTGTGGGGGTATATTCGAAGGAGATCTTGATATGAATATTAAGCGAGTCGCAGCAAGAGCCATAGCTGATCAACCAGGTGAATATGAGGCTTATGAGCCTGTCCACATTACATTTGTATATGAAAGGGCATACGCAAGGTGTGCGTACGAAAATTGGGCAAAGTGGAATAATGGTTGGAAAGAAACGAATATTGTTTGGGATACAGATTGGAAAACTGATGAACATAGACAAGGAATCGTTATTTGGGAAAGAGATCCAGCGTTATCTTTCAGTCGTGTAAAAGTAAGTGCTAGCTACAAAAGTTACACCGGCACTTTTGAAGTAGAACGAAATGTAGAATATAAGGGAGATTTTTTAGGAAAAAACGATGAGTGGTGGCGAACTTGGTTTTTTACGACAAGTCAATTTCCTGACGAGTTGGACGAACTATACAAAGGGCGAATCGTAAGAACAACGGGTGGTGATACAAAATTCACAATGCCAATTACGCGCTATAACTAACGTAAGATTTCAGGCATTACCGTCAAGGTAATGTCTGATTTTTTTCAATTTTACATATGAAACGCCCATGCCGACAACTGATTTTTCGACACACAAGAGCATGATTAA
>JBBISE010000116.1:0-11711 GCA_037441445.1 Salinivirgaceae bacterium | reverse complement strand
CAATATATGGATAAAACCCTTTTGATCTAAGATGGGGTTGCTCGGGCGGATACATTATGCCAATAAATGATGTGGCCATTGAAAGCATGGAAAGCTTTGTCCAATAACGAAATGAAAACTCTTCGACAATTGGAGCTACAACAACAATAAAAACAACAATGATAATTGGGGGAAAAACCGCAAGCTGTTCAAATAAAGGTCTCTGAAGGGACTCAACATAATTTACATCGAAAAAAAAATGAAATATTTGGGTGGTAACAAAACCTATTGTCCACAGCAAAATACCTAAAAATAAAAATATCAAATAGTTGTTTTTTTTCATAATCAGCATTTTAAACGTATAAAAAAGTCCATTGAGAATGAGATTTCAATGGACTGTAATAATGGCAAAATTAGTAATTATTTTTGAGAACCGCATGGCACACATTCTGCACCACAAGAAAGAACCCTACTACACATTCCATTCCTGGTGCATTCTGATACGCCATCTGCAACTTGTCCATCACAATAATAATCAACCCCTGATCCGATTAAACATGCAGCAATAAAAATAAAAGGCCAAATTTTTTGTTCAGCATTTATTACCGAATTTGATTGGATTATTTCCATAAAAATGTTAAAATCAAAGTTGGGATCCGTTAAACTGAAGTCCATCATGCGATTGCTACTTCCGTTTGCAAGGAAAGACAACGTATTCTCTGATGCCACAATATTGTCGAAAAACAGCACTTTATCTTCAATTGCTAATACAAAAGAATTCTCTGTTGACTCTAAAATCTTCATTTCGGGAAGATCTTCTATACCAAAAATCACATTTGCATCAAAAAACGATTTACCGTTTGATTCCTTTTTCCAGTTAAAAACGTTGGTTCCCTCAAGTTGACTAACGGTGTTTAACTGATTCTCATAGGAAAAACGCATTGCGGAAATCTTTGTTTAGGCTACATTTAAAGTTTCTGGATGGTGTACTTTTTCCTTGCAAGCAAAAAAAGCAATTGAGGAAAATAAAGTAATTCCAACAATACTGTACATAATTTGTTTTTGTTTCATTGTTTTGATTTTTTAGGTTAAACATTTGTGAATTAATACGTCGCAAGACTATTAAAAAAAAAAATGAAAAACAACTCTTTTTGTCAATAAAATATTTCGGTTTTTTTCAAACTACTCGAAGATAACGGCCAAGAAAAACCGGGGACAGTTTGTGTTTTATGGTTTCAGTCCGCACTACCGTGGACAAACCCCGGCGACTTACAGGCTGATTTTTAATGGGTTGTTTTTATAGTTTTTTCATCACGGAGACATGGCGTTTTTTTAACCACATAGGCACATAGGTTTTTTCTTTGCGTCCTTGCTCCTTTGCGAGAGAAAAAAATAAGAAGCTGCGTAGCAGCGTAAATATTTGTAGCCAAACCGGCATACCCTTGAATTTGAGCTGCAGAGCAGCGATAATATTGTAACACGAAGGGTTAATGTTTGTTATTTCCAAAATAGTACCACAGCTACGCAGCTCTAATCGGGGGTGGTTATCGTCTTGCTACAAATATTAGCGGTGCACTGCACCTTATTTTCGCCTTCCGACTACCATACTTCGACTATGCTCAGCATGACTTTCCGACTCAGACTTCCTTCCTCAAATTTTCAATTTCCTGTTCTGTCAATCCCGTTTCGCGCATAATGTCATCAACACTTTCACCGTAACTTTTCATTTTGGCGGCGAGTTTTAGCATGGTTTTTTTTTCGCGTTGTTGGGCTTCTGCTTCACACTTTTCAGCCTCCTCTTTTTCCTGCAATGCCACCGCAATTTGGTGCAGGTATTTTGCTTCCTGTTGGTCGAAAATGGAGTCCAACTCTTCTTCGGCATCGAGATTTCGGAGGAATTGGACATCAGCAACGGGGCCGTGCAGGTAATTGGCCAAATCTTCAAAGCCTTCGGGTAGCTCCTGTAAATCCAGAATGGAGTTGGTTTCTGTAACCCAGGCCTGATTAAACAGCACCATAAAATTCTCTAAACGTGTCCGGCGTTGTTGTGGCAAACGGCGAACCTGAATGATGTGCGATTTGTGGGTTAAATGCTCAATGAAGAAGCTTTTTACATCAATTTTTTGCTTTGTCGAGGCGTCTATGACCTCGCGATTTACAGTTACGGCCATGTAAGGCAGTTCGTCGATCTTGTAGCCTAAAATATAGATAGTTACAATGGGATACATGCCATTATACTGTACCCGCTCTTCAGCAACGGTGTTGTTTTTGGGTTTATCCATGTAGCTGGAACCCAAATAGTGCCGGAAACGTTGGATGTCAGTCTCGTACTTCGATTTTTGCAGTTCAACCAGAATAGTTTTTCGTGTTCCGTCGGGTTCCTTAATTTCGGCTTTAAAATCGAGACGAAAAAGTGTCAGGTTTCTTTTTGGGTCAGGAAAAACGGTTTCCTGTTGACTGAGGTGAACCACCTCCACCTCGACATCGAGAATAACCGACAATACCTTTCGTGCATACTTCTCGTTTTGCATCAGGTATTTGAAGGCGGTGTCGTAGAGGGGGTTAACGATTCTCATGTTTGCAATGCTTTGTGCAAATATAGGGAAAAGAGGTTAATTGTTAATGGTTGTTTCGTTTAAATTACAACTGCGATTGAAACTGCTCCAGAAATCGCAAATCGTTCTCGAAATAAAGGCGAAGATCTCTAATTTGATACTTAAGCATGGCTATTCGCTCAATACCCATGCCAAACGCGAAGCCGCTGTAAACCTCCGGATCGATATTCACCTCCTTCAACACGTTGGGATCGACCATGCCGCAACCCATAATTTCCAACCAGCCGGAGTGCTTACAAACATTACACCCTTTGCCACCACAAATAGTACAGCTTACATCCATTTCAGCCGAGGGCTCGGTAAACGGGAAAAACGAGGGGCGAAGACGTATCTGCGTTTTCTCGCCAAACATTTCGCGGGCAAAAATCAGGAGGGTTTGCTTCAGGTCGGCAAACGACACGTTTTTGTCAATGTACAATCCTTCGATCTGATGGAAAATGCAATGCGCTCGTGCCGAGATTGCCTCGTTCCTGAAAACCCTGCCCGGGCAAACAACCCGAATTGGCGGGCGTTGTGTTTCCATTGTCCGTACTTGAATTGAGCTGGTATGGGTTCGCAATAAAATATCGGGTTTGCGCTGAATGAAAAAGGTATCTTGCATGTCCCGTGCCGGGTGCTCCTCGGGGAAGTTTAGTGCCGAGAAAACATGCCAGTCGTCCTCAATTTCCGGGCCATCGGCAATAACGTAGCCCAGTCGGGCAAAAATATCGTTGATTTCTTTCCTGACAAGGTTAATAGGATGTCTCGAGCCCCATGTAGTGGGCGATGCAGGGCGTGTTAAATCAGTTTTTGATGCCGATTCCTGTACCGATTCCAATGCTGTTTTGGCCTCGTCAAATCGATTTTGTAAAAATTCCTTTAATTGGTTGATGGATTGTCCCACCGATTTTTTCTCGTCGGGAGCCACATTTTTGAAATCGTCAAACAATTGATTCAACAATCCTTTTTTGCTTAAAAACTGAAGACGGAACTGTTCGAGTTCAGCCGCTCCGTTAATTTGGAATGATGCGGCCTGCTGTTTTATTTCGTTAATTTTTTCCAACATAATGGTTGTGTTTTTTCGAACCACGAAAATAGTTGATTTTTCGTTTAATGGCAAATCAAAATTATGGAATCCATCGGAAAAACAAAAAAATGAACACAGAGCACACGGATTGAACGGAGAACCACGGTTTAAGAGTGAAAACACCGATGTAGATCCGTTTAATCCGTTTCATCGGTGTTCCCATAAAAAATTGTACATTTGCAAAAAATCAGTGTTTATGTCGCTTCCTTATCATATAGGTCGCTATTTTGTTTTTTTAGTTCGGGTTTTTGCCCGTCCTGAGAAGCAAAAACTATATCTCAGGAATATTCTGACTGAAATTTGGAACCTTGGTATTGGTTCCATCGGGATTGTGGCTATTATCTCTGTTTTTATCGGTGCAGTCATCACTCTGCAGACCGCTTATAATGTAACAAGCCCGCTGTTTCCGCTTTATCTTATTGGTCTTGGTGCCCGCGACAGCATGATCCTTGAATTCAGTTCCACCATGGTGGGTTTAATTCTGGCAGGGAAAGTGGGGTCGAGCATAGCGGGCGAGATAGGCACCATGCGGGTAACAGAGCAAATCGATGCATTGGAAATTATGGGCATCAACCCAGCATCATTTTTAGTAATGCCAAAAGTTACAGCCATGCTGTTGATTAGCCCATCGTTGAATATTTTAAGTGTTTTTATTGGGTTGTTTGGGGGGTTTCTGGCGGTTGTTTCGACCGGCGTAATTCCGGTAAACGATTATCTTTATGGCCTTCAACTTTCTTTTATCCCATTCTACGCCGTTTATAGTATTGTAAAAAGTGTATTTTTTGCCTTCATCATCACCAGTGTTTCGGCTTATCAGGGTTACTATGTTAAGGGCGGCTCCTTGGAGGTGGGACGCGCGGGAACTCGCGCCGTTGTGTATAGCAGTGTTTTAATATTGATTTTCAATTTGGTTCTCACTCAACTTTTATTGGCATGATAGAGGCCCGTTCGATCAACAAGTCGTTCAACAATGTTAAGATTCTTGACAATGTAAGTGCCATTTTCGAACCCGGCAAAGTGAACCTCATCATTGGTCAAAGTGGCTCCGGAAAGACAGTATTGTTGAAAACCATTGTTGGGTTGCATGTTCCTGATTCAGGTTCAATTCTATACAACAACCGCGATTTTACGGAAATGAATACTGCCCGAAAGCGAGAAGTTCGAAAGGAAATTGGGATGCTTTTTCAGGGAAGTGCCCTTTTTGACTGGGCTACGGTTGAACAAAATGTTCGTTTTCCATTAGATTTTTTTACTGATTGGAGTATGCGCGAGAAACAACGCCGTGTACTTTTTTGTCTTGAACGCGTTCAGTTGATTCATGCAGCCAAGCTAATGCCTGGCGAGCTAAGTGGAGGAATGCAAAAGAGGGTGGCCATTGCCCGTGCCATTGCCCTGAACCCCAAATATTTATTTTGCGATGAACCCAATTCGGGCCTTGATCCTCAAACATCAGGCGTAATTGATAACCTGATTATGGAAATTACCAAGGAGTTTGGGATGACTACCATTGTCAACACCCACGACCTCAATTCTGTTCTGGCCATTGGAGAGACCATCATCTTTATCCGATCGGGTCAAAAATGGTGGGAGGGAAGCCGTGACATCATTCTGGAAACAACCAACCCCGAGTTAAGACAATATTTATTGTCCTCTGAAGTGTTGCGCAAAGCAAACATGATTAATGGCCTTAATTTTCATCAACCCCGGTAGTCCTGCTTTTTATAAATCCTGCGGTAAATTTTGTAAATGGCCTCGAGTCGTTTCTCATTGTTTGGATAATCGCGGTAAATTTTGGGCGGTGTTTTCATAATCTGCTCAAATTCAGCAGTACTGATACCCAGTTTTTTGCAAACGTACTCCTTTTCTGATTTCAGGGTATCAACATTGTAGGGTTTCAGCTCGAGTTGCTCTAGGGCGTCCTCTCTTGTTAACTCGCCGGTACATATCTGTGTCGAAAACGTTGCCCTGCGATAATCCATGTTAAACTTTTCGGGCATAATGTACGATTGCACAAAACCGGTATATTTTGATTCGTAATGCTTTCCCCCGTAGTATCTCCATCCCAATTCGGATTCTAACAGCTTCATGGCTTCTTCCTTTTTGTATGGCACGTAGTTTAGGATATAAATGATTTTTATCCCTTTTATTACCTTGTACCATGTTTCGTGTAAAGCGCCAAAGAGCGGAAATTTCTTAAGTTTTCGGGTACCAAACTTCCTTTGAATGTGCTTCAGGTACGTTAAATCTTTGGCGTTATAGTGCCAGGTTTTAGGAAGGATTCCTTCGGTGGCGAAGTTACCACCACTAATAATGTATTTAACGCCGTGTTGCGAAGCTACTTTGTGCAGAGACCCGGGGATGGCAATGTCGGTTGGAGTTTCCATTTCAGGAATTGAAGCCTTCAGGAACGCCAGTTGCAAATCTTTAAATTCAGTCCAGTCTAAAACATAGCTTTGGTAGTCGAAACCCAGGATATCAGCCAGGTTTTTGATGTTCTTTACTGAAATTTCCGAGTTCCAACCATTGTCTAAGTGTACTAACAGTGCCCGCAACCCTTTTATTTTGGCTATGTAACAAACATAACTGCTATCAATGCCACCGCTAACCCCAATAACACAATCGTATTTTTTGCCTTTTCCCGATTTCTTTATTTTTTCTACTAATTCAGAAAGCTCAGCGTCAGATTTTTCTCCCCCATATACACGATGGGCAATTCTGTGGAAATAATTTGTGCAATGGTTGCAGACGCCATTTTCATCGAAACGGATGTCAACGTCAGAGGTGTCCATGACACAACGGGTACACTGTTGGTATTGTTTGGGGGTCATAGGTTTGATTTTAGGGCAAATATACCAAACTTTAGCTAAAAAGCGGACTTAGTTTGTCCCTGTCGGGATAATTAATGAGCACACCTTTGTTGTTTCCCTGATAAACAAAGAGGCTTCCGGCAGCCAGGGCATTGGCTCGTCCCTCTTTAAAACCTTGTACCAGGTGGTTAATACAACCAGCCCCTCCAAGGGCAACAACGGGGATGGAAACATTTTCCGATATTTTTTGAATCAATTCAATATCATATCCTTGCAATGTTCCATCGCGCTCAATGGACTGCACAATCAGCTCGCCGGCTCCGTGCTGTTCCATTTGTCTGGCAAAATCAAGAGGCGATATGGAGGTAGCTTTTGTGCCTCCATTAATCCAGGTTTGGCTTTTCCCAAACAGCGATTTTTTTACATCAATGCAAACGGCTATGGTCGAGGTTCCGAAATTGGCTGAGGATTCTTTAATAAAATCAGGCCTTTTTGCTGCAGCTGAGTTTATAATGACTTTCTCAGCCCCGGCTTTGATTATTTTTTCGATGTCGTCGAGTGATTTTATTCCACCACCCACAGCAAAGGGCATATTGGCTTCCTCTCCAACTTCACACACAAAGTCTAAAGAAATAAGCCTGTTTTCTGCCGTAGCCTGAATGTCAAGAAAAACCAGCTCGTCGGCACGCAAATCATTAAAAAGCTTTACAGCATTAATGGGATCGCCAATATAGTTGTGTTTTTTAAATTGGATTGATTTTACAAGTCCTTGACCTTTTAGCAGCAGAACTGGTATTACTCGGGGACGGAACATGCTTCGTGCCGGATTAAATATTCAGTACAAAAATACATTTAAAATTGAAAAGGCCATACATAATTGGACTTGGAAAGGTATTTATGGAATTTGCCCAGTAAACGATACAGATTTCATTAAACACAAATTCACTGTAGAGGTTTGTTAAATGGTCTTTATTCCTTCCTATATAATCAGAAAAGCCCTAACTTTGTCCCGTAAATTCCAACCAGGCATGGAAAAGATATCAACCAAAGCCATTATCCTTCAGGTTATTGATTATAGTGATTCGCAACTGGTGGTGCAGGCCTATACCCAAGACTATGGTCGGATGGGCTTTATTGCTTCCAAAAGCACAAAAACCTCGCGCAACAAGGTTTTACTGCAACCGTTGTTTTTGGCTGAGGCCGAATTCTACCACAACCCGCGAAATGAGGTTCAACGAATCAGCGCGGTGCAACTTTGGAAGCCATTTACGGATATCCCTTTCAATCATGGAAAAACCTTTATAAATCTTTTTATTGCTGAGCTGCTTGCAAAAACATTACGCGAACATGTTGCCAATTATGAATTGTTCAATTTTGCAACCCAATCGTTAGAATTGTTTGACCAAACACCCTCCGATTTTAACAATTTCCACCTTAGCTTTATGGCCCATTTGTCCAAGTACCTTGGAATTTTTCCTACATTTGGGTTTAGTGACTCGAATTCAAAAACACACAAAGAGATTATTCCTTTGCTGGACACGCTCATGAAAACACCTTTGACCCAGTTTTCCACGCTGGTATATTCCCGGTTACAACGACAACTTTTATTGGAAAACCTGCTGACCTACTATCAGTTGCACCTTCCTATAGGTGATTTGCAGTCCCATAAGGTGCTGCAGCAATTTTAGTCAGAAACATAAAGGGGAAAAAAGAAATTCGCTGATACTTTGCGCAATAGAGGTAAAGCAATTTGTTTTATATAAGACTGAAAGTCCTGTGCTAACATATCGTTAACAAGTTCGCAATTGCCTTTTTCAGCAAAAATTTCCGTACCTTTGCCATCTCTGCCCTTTAGTGGAACAAAGAGAGCAGTTATTCGCCGAACGAAAATTACCTTCAGAAAAAACCACGAAAGCCGGAATTCCAGCGGTTGGTTGTTGCACGCGGATAATAAGTACTCAAAGGCAGAAAAAAACTTTTATGCAATGAAGTATAACTTCGCCATACGGTCTAAAATAAATGACTTTAACCAGTCTGTCTATGCTCATTTTTCGCAATTGATGTATGAGAACAATGCCATTGATATAGGACGGGGTTTTTCAGAAATGGGGGTTCCCGATGTTCTTGCCCTGGCTGCCGTTTCGGTTGTACAACAGGGCAAAACACACTATACAAGGGTTAATGGGCACCTTAAACTACGCGAAGAGGTTTCACAATACTTCGAAAGGAAGACAGGGCTTGCCTATATGCCTGACAGCGAAATAACCATAACCGCCGGCGTTACCGAAGGTATTTATTCGACAATTACTTCGCTGGTTCGCGAGGGCGACGAGGTTATAGTCATTGAGCCCGCCTACGATGCTTACACCCCAATTATTGAGCTTAGTGGGGGCAAGGTGGTTTATGTAAAGAGCAGCGTTGAGAATTTTGAGGTTGACTGGGCAGCAGTGCAGCGAGCCATCAATCCCCGGACACGCATGATTGTCCTGAACGATCCCCATAACCCAACAGGAGCCTTGTTTACTGAAACCGATTTAACGTCGTTGGCAAGGATAGTGAATGGAACCAACATCATCATTCTTTCCGACGAAACCATTGAAAATCTTGTGTATGATGGAAAACGTCACACAAGCCTCATGTTGTTGCCCGAGTTGGCAGAGCGCACCGTGTTTGTTGCTGGTTTTGGGAAAATCCTGTCCATAACCGGCTGGCGTATAGGATTTTGTCTGGCGCCCGAGAATCTTACACGAGAGATTCGCAAGATACACCACTTTGCGGCTTTTAATGTTAACAGTACTTTTCAATATGCTTTGGCCGAAAGCTTTGGTCAGCTCGATTTTGAACAGTACCGCCTGAAATTTCAAGAACGCCGCAATTATTTTGTAAATGCCCTCCAACAAACCCGATTCACCGTACAACCCTCTGACTCGGGGATCTATGTTTTGGCCTCTTACGAAAAAATATCGGACATGAAAGATGCTGAATTTTCGCAATTTCTCATCAGTCAACACCAAATTGCAACAGTGCCTGTTTCGGCCTTTTTTCACGACAAGGTAAACACCGGGTTTTTAAGGATTTGCTTTGCCAGGCCCATTGAAACAATTGATAATGCCATTGAAAAATTGGTCAGAATATAAAAAAGCACTATCTTTGCGCCACTTTTGGCCCTGTAGTTCAATGGATAGAACGGAAGTTTCCTAAACTTTAAATACAGGTTCGATTCCTGTCGGGGCTACCACAACCTCTGTAAACAAAATGTTTGCAGGGGTTTGTTTTTTTCTTCCTTTCCTTGTTTATTGTGAAAACCGGCTCATAAAGGAATCTTTACACCGAAAATCTGTTTGACACCTTTGTCCCCTTACCTTACCCCAAAACCAAAACGCCCCCGTAAATGTTTGATTTACAAGGGCGTTGTTTCCTGCTTAGTTGACCCATAAGGATTCGAACCTTAACAGGCAGAACCAAAATCTGCAGTGCTACCGTTACACCATGGGTCATTCCATAAATGTGAGTGCAAAAGTATAATATTTTTTTTATTCCATCAAGAAAAATCGTTTTTTTTTGCAATTTTGTAAAAAAATCAAATGATTTTTAACCCCTATCATATGCCCTATTTTCTTCGAAACACGGTATGGCGAATGCCTGACAAAGGCCAGGTGTCTATTTCCTTCGATGATGGTCCGCATCCATCGACAACGCCTTTTATTCTTGAGACATTATCGAATTTCAACGTCAAAGCCACTTTTTTTTGCATTGGCAAGAATGTTGACCGATATCCCGACTTGTTTCAGTCAATACTTCATGCTGGTCATACGGTTGGAAATCACACCTATAGCCACCTGAAGGGCTGGCAGACAAGGAATGGCGAGTATTTAGCAGACATTGATCTGGCTGCACAATACATACCGGGAAACCTGTTTCGCCCACCTTACGGACAAATTAAACTTTCCCAGATAAAAATGCTGAAGCCAGGCTACAAAATAATTTTCTGGAGTGTTCTGTCGTGGGACTTTCTGGAATCTCTATCTCCGGAAAAGTGCCTGCAAAGCGTTGTCTCTAAAGTGCAGGGCGGCGATATAGTTGTCTTTCATGATTCACTGAAAGCATTCCCCCGAATGAGTTATGCCTTGCCCAAAGTTTTGGAATTTGCGCAAAAAAACAGGTTGGAGTGTTGTCCAATAAAATAATTGATTATCTTTGCACCGCTCTAATGGGGATTTAGCTCAGTTGGCTAGAGCGCTTGCCTGGCAGGCAAGAGGTCAGGGGTTCGACTCCCCTAATCTCCACAAAATCAGGAGGCTATGTGCCTCCTTTTTTTATTCCTCGTCCTAAGGGAACTTATATTTCCCGCCCCCATTTAAAATTTCCATGAATTCTTTGACCGTTTCTAAGTCTCCGCTTTTAATAGACAGAAAATTTTTGTATTTTTCTGTGGCAAATAAAAGTGAACGTTATGAAGAAACTACTCCATCTTTCAATAGGGTTATTGGCAGTTTTCCAATTACTCGGCCAGGGACAGTGGGACTATACGCTGTATAAAACAGTAAATTTTACGAATTTCCGGACAAATCCGCTCTTTTTACAAGAATTTGATGTCGTGGCACCCGATATCCCTTTGCTGAATGCAACCTTGTTTTTTATGATTAATGAGCAACGCGCAATGAACAAGGTTCTGCCTGTGGAGCATCATTTCGCGCTGGAAATTGCAGCCTACAACCATGCTATGAAAATGGTGGAGCGGGATTTCTTCGCGCATAAAAACCCCGTTGACAAATTGCGCTATGCCACATCAGACCGGGGAAAACTGGCTGGGGTTTTAAATCCCGGTTTTGCGGAGAACATAGCCTATAACTATCCCCGTCAGGGATATACCTACGTTGATGTGGGAGACATGTTTATTGACACCTGGATGAATTCACCAGGCCATCGCAGAAATATCCTTTCAAAGGATGGGCTTCAGGCCGGGTGCGGAACATTCCTAAAAGGCGATGCTGTTTATGCTGTGCAGGTTTTTCAATGGTTCGAGAAGGTTAAAACAACCCAGGCGGTTGACAAACTTCCCTGTTTAAAGGATGGTTCTGTGGCCGTTACAGAATAGCTCGTAAAAGTTGTATTAAGAGCAGGGGTCTGTTTTCTTCTCAATAGCAACACCCATACACTTGGGTTTCCCAGATATTTTGTTGGCCAAATTATCCTGTTTTGTGCACCCCATAATGGCCACAAAAATCAACCACTGATTATCAA
>JBBISE010000115.1:0-11762 GCA_037441445.1 Salinivirgaceae bacterium | reverse complement strand
TAATCCCCAAATTTACTATCTTTTTTAATATGTTTTATGTGCATACCCCAGTTAAAAAAAATAGGTTTTATTGGATCGTTCTTATAATTGAACTGGAGGTTAATCCGTTGCCAATCATTTCCACCATCAGTTGTTTTAAAAAGTTTAAATTGTTCCTCTTGAACAATCATATACCCCACCAACGTGTCGGCCATAAAAATATGGCACATGCCTGTCATTGGGTAGAGTTCTGTCCAGGTGCTTCCACCATCGCGGGTGCGCAATAGTTGCGGGCTGCCGGTGCGAAAAACCCATCCATTTTGGGCATCTACAAAATGACAACGGTATCGACCAGAGCCCTCTGGCAAAGGATCCAAAATTTCCCAGAGTTGCGCATTTGCAGGCTGCCACACCGCTAGCAGACACAGAAAGGTTAGTGTTTTTAGGAGTTTGTTTTTCATAAACATAGATTTACAGAAGTTAGCCATAGAATGATTTTGTTTGTAAATGTACAAAATGGGTTGTAAAAGGCAAGTGGTTGTGGTTGTGGGGGGAATATTTTTAATGAGGTTCAGAGAGGGAGTCGGATCAATGTACAACGAAAAAACCTTCCTATGAACATTCGAATGCCACAAGAAAGTAAATTAGTTAGTTAACAGGTGCTTTTTTCCCAATACGAAAATGGGGGGGATAGTTTGTGATGCCAGGCTATCGATTGGTTAAGGCCTGATTATCTGCCGGTCAACTAACTGGGCTTAAACCTCTCCAGAATACTCTCATCTTCAATCTCCTTCGACAGTGATTCGATGGTGTTGTAGGGAACCTCGAACAGGTCAAGAACAATTAGCCCGTCGAGGGCATCGTTGAATTTGGGGTCGATGTTGAAACCAATGATTTTGGCGTTCTGTTTCAGGTACTTTTTCAACAGTACCGGCATTTTAAAGTTTTCGGGCTCTATTTCGCTGATTATCTTGTCTATTTTGTTCATGTCGTCTTTGGCCTTCTCCAGAATGATGTCGGTGTCGAATTTCAGGTTGGGCTTAAAGCGGGTACGCGGGGTGATGTATTTTGCCAGGCTTTCATCGTAGTGAAACTCGCGCAGGAATTTGGTAATCAAATCTTTGCTGAATTTCGAAAACTGGTTGCTTATGCTCACCGGGCCAATCAGGTAACGGTATTCGGGGTGCTTTAACAGGAAATACAGAATTCCCTTCCACAATAAAAAGAGCGATAAGGGTTTACGCTGATACTCCTGAACAATAAACGACCGTCCCAGTTCGAGGCTTTGTTCCATAATGGGCAACATTTCGGGAGCAATGCGGAACAGGGTGCTAAGGTAAAATCCTTCGATACCATACAGTTGCGTAATATCTTTTCCCCGTCCGACACGGTAAGCTCCAACAATGTTCGATTCTTTGTCGTCCCAAATAAACAGATGATAGTAGTAAAGATCAAACTCGTCGATGTCGATGCTCGAGTTTGTTCCTTCGCCCACAGCACGGAAAGTGATTTCCCTGAGCCGGCCAATTTCTTTTAAAATGTTGGGAATAAGACTGCTGGGAGCGCAAAAAACGGTCATGCCCCCACTTTCAAACAAGGTATAATGTTTTCTTATTTGCTCAACTTCTTTACTCTGAATTTCTTTTGCTATCCCTTCAACAATGGGTTCGGGAGCTTTTGTTCCCCTGATTCTGGGAATGAAAAATTTCTTAACATCAATTTTGTTGTCCAAGGCGTAGGTTTTTGCCCGCAGGAACCGTCCAAACTTATCGTAACTGATTAATTCCTGCGTTTCTAAGGGGAGAATAGGAGAACCAATCCTGATGTTAATATCTTTACTTCGTTTCGAAATCAAATCGCCGGCTGTGCCCAAAACAGGGTGCATTGATCCAATCAGATGAAAAAGGTTTCCGTTTGTCCCGCTAATGTACATGGGCACCACAGGCAAATCGGCGTTTTTTATGAATTTTAAATAGTTTTCGCGCCAACGTCTATCTGTAACAACTCTTGCATCAATGTTATAGGTGCTAACCTCCCCAGCCGGAAAAATACACAACGGGTGACCTTTGCCAAGGTGTTTCAACGCCTGCCTGATTTGGCCCATGGAAGCATTAATCGGGTTTACGCTTTTGTCCGTATCGAATTGAATCAGAAAGTCTTTTAAAATGTTGACCTTGTTAATCAGGTCGGTGGCAAATATCATTGTATCCGGCCTTTTTTGAAGAAGCACATGCAGCAGGATAAGTCCGTCGATTCCTCCAAAAGGGTGGTTGCTGACTACAATAAAGCCTCCGGTTTCGGGGATGTTGGCCAACTCTTTCTCAGGAAAAATGATGTTTAGCCCCAACTCGTTGATGGTGTCCCTGACAAGTTTTTCGCTCTCCTGATTTCCAATTTTTTCATTGGGTTGGATATCAATTATAAAACGAAATATTTTTTTCAACAGCGGATTTCCCATAGCTCAATGTATTTACTCAGATTTAATTTCTTGGTTTTTCTGGTTATCTTCGTTTAAGTTGATGTCCCACTGGTCAGTGTCAGCATTGTTTTCTACAGTCTCCGCACTTTCCATGCACATTGGTTCAGGAGATGCTGTTTCAAGCGGATCACCGGCTGATGCTTCCAGAATTTCATCCATTTGCTGTTCCAGGGCCATGAAATCGATGACAGAGTTTTGCCGTTCAATAATTGTGTTGTTAGTGCAAATTATTGTTCTGGAATTGAATTTTTTAAGCGTATCGTAATCGTGGGTAGCCATTAGAACTGTACTTCCGGCATCGCGGATGTCAATCAGAAGTTTCATGATGCCCTCGGACGTTTCCGGATCAAGGTTTCCGGTGGGTTCATCGGCCAGAATAATGTCGGGGTTGTTGAGGATTGCCCGGGCAATTACCACACGTTGTTGCTCTCCACCGGAGAGTTCGTGGGGCATTTTGTATCCTTTGAATTGCAATCCAACGCGTTCCAAAACCTCAAAAATGCGGGCGTCTATCGTCTTTTTCTTTGTCCACCCGGTGGCTTTAAGCACAAACGCCAGGTTTTCATAAACCGTGCGATCGGTAAGCAACTGAAAATCCTGAAAAACAATGCCCAATCGACGCCGTAAAAAAGGAATTTCTTTGTTCTTAATATTTTCGAGCTGATATCCGCACACTTTACCCGAACCCGATTTCAACGGGATCTCGGCATATAATGCCTTCAGAAGCGTGGTCTTTCCTGTTCCTGTTTTTCCAATAACATACACAAGTTCGCCCTTTGAAATGCTAAGGTTGATGTTCCTTAAAACTGCAAATTCTTTGTGCGAGATATCGACGTTGACTAATTCACAAATAGTTTCCATTCTCACGATATTTTTGCAAATATATCAATAAAATCAACCCCTGCAAAACCACCCGGATTGTTTATTTCTTTTGGATAACCTGTGCCTGATTTTGGGGGGATTTTGGATAATGTTTGCTATCTTTGGTCATTAATGTAGATGCATTTAGGTTTAATGAACAAAATTTTGAGTTTACCGTAAAAGCATATACTTTTGCAATATACTGAGTTACTATGAAGACACTTTCGTTAAAACTTGATGATGTTGTTTACCAAGAGACGGAGCAGCTGCTTGAAAAAATCAAGAAGCCCAGAAACCGATATATCAATGAAGCATTGCAATACTATAATCGTATACAAAAAAAGAAACTGGTTGCCAGACTTCTTGAGGCCGAGTCCTTGTTGGTTCAGGATGAGTCCATGAAGGTACTATCTGAATTTGAAAATTTTGACGAGAATGACGGCTAAGAAATTTGAAATTTGGCTTGCCAATCTCGATCCTCGCTTTGGAACCGAAGCAGGAAAAACCCGACCCGTTTTGATTGTGCAAACAGACTTTTTAAATAAAGTACATCCATCGACCTTGATATGTCCAATTACATCAAACGTAAGAATTGAGAGCCAGATTTTACGCGTCAATGTCAGGAAGGGTACAGCTAAGGTAAAGGACGATTGTGATATCATGATTGACCAACTGAGAGCCATTGACAACCGAAGACTTATCAGAAAGGTCGGTGACATACCTAAGGATATAGCCGAAAAAGTAAAAGAGAACCTGAGGATAATCCTCGATTTGGGTTGATTACGAAGGCAATAGAAATGCACATGCAATGTCACCGTTCGTATATTTTCACAGATCATTGAAATACAATAGAATAAAAGGACTTGTATAATACCTAAACCGAGAAAACCGGATATGATAACACAAAAGAAAGCCAATTGTCTTAATTTCAGCAAATTTTATCTGTTACCCTTTTTCCTTCTGTTTTTGTCTGCTCCCTTTGCCTTCGCGCAGAATTATAGTTCGGCCTTCGATCCGGAGCGCGACTATAAGGAGGGATTGCGCCTTTTTAACGAAAAAAGATATGGCAGTGCGCAACAATATTTTGACAGGTTAAGCGACCGCGAGAAACGCATCGGGTTTGATGATATAGCCTCGGACGCCGAATATTTTGCGGCCATTTGTGCTATTGAACTTCACAATAAGGATGCAGCTGCACGGATTCTGCGCTATATCGAAAATCACCCCGGAAGCCCACGGATAATGATGGCTCATTTCCAGATGGGCCGTCACCTTTATCGATTGAAAGACTACACAAGTGCAGCCAAATGGTTCGATAAGGTTACCCGACAGGATTTGACACGCGACCAATTGTCTGAGTTCTTTTTTAAGAAAGGTTATTGCGCCTACATGACACAAAACATGGTATTGGCCAACCGCATGTTTTATGAACTTTTAGACATGCCAAAATCCGATTTTTACGAGCCAGCCCTTTACTACTATTCTCATCTCGAATACGAGATGAAAAACTATCAAACAGCCCTTCAGGGATTCGAGAAACTGACGCAAAGTCAGGCTTTTGGGTCACTCATGCCCTATTATATTGCTCAGGTTTATTTCCTGCAGCGCCGTTTCCAAAATGTTATTGATTTTGTCCCTCAGCATATTTCCAAGGTAGTACCGGCAAGGGTTCCCGAAATGAAGCGCATTGTAGGCGAATCGCATTTCCGGTTGGAAAAATGGGACAGTGCCGTTCATTACCTCGAAAATTACAAAGAAATAGCCGAAAGCTTCGAGCGGTATGATATATACCAATTGGGTTATGCTTATTACAAAACCGGGAATTTTGAGCAGGCTGCAATAAACTTCAGCTTAGCCACAAACACCCCTGATTCGTTGTCACAAAACGCCTATTACCACTTGGGTGACTGTTATTTAAAAATGAACGATAAGGTAAATGCGCACCTTGCATTTGGAAATGCCTGGAGGATGGAATATTTCAAACAAATACAGGAAGATGCCCTTTTCAATTACGCCAAACTAACTTATGAATTGAGTTACGCTCCTTTTAATGAGACAATCCGGAATTTTGAGGCTTATTTGGAGAAATTTCCACAATCACCCCGAAGGAACGAAATTTATGATTATCTGGTGAAAGTGTATCTGACTGGCCGAAATTACAAAGAGGCACTGGCATCGCTGGAAAGAATCAAAGACTCGAACAGGGTTTTGGATAATGCCCGCCAGCGAACAACTTTTTACTATGCTGTAGAATTGTTTACCAACCTTAATTTTGCTGAAGCGGAAACCTTGTTTCGCAAATCAATAGCCACGAAAGGCGATGATCATAGAATGAGGGCGATGGCAAGCTATTGGCTTTCAGAAGCCTATAATCGCCAGGGCAAGTTCAGGGAAGCGTTAGATTCTTACAGCCAGTTTTTAAAAACCCCCGGTGCCTATAATACGAAAGAATACCGCCTTGCAAATTACAACACTGGATACATATATTTCAAACAGAAGGACTACAATGAAGCCATCCGCTGGTTTTCCCTTTTTGTTGACAGGCCAACTGACGACAAACGTTTTGCAGTTGATGCCTACCTGCGCATTGGCGATTGCTTTTTTGTCCAGAGACAGTTTGAAAGGGCCATTGATGCTTACGATAAGGCTTTCGTAACCAGCAACCAAACAAGTGATTATGCCCGATACCAAAAGGGAATTAGTTATGGGGTCATCGATTTGCAAAAGGAAAAAATTGAAACATTGGAGTATTTCTTTGCCAACAATACATCAATATATGCTGATATGGCTGTTTTTGAAATAGCCAAGGCTTATAATCGCTTGGGAGACAATGAAAAGGCAATTGAGAATTACCAATATATAGTGTATAGTTACCCGAACAGCCTTCTAAACCTAAAATCGCAGTTGCAAAGCGGATTAATGGCTTTTAATATTGGGCAAAACCAGAAGGCTCTTGACTATTTGAAGCGGGTTATTGAAAAACAGCCAAACAGTCCTGAGGCCACCGAAGCACTGGCAACCCTAAAAAATGTGTATATCGAAATGAAGGATGTTGAAAGCTATTTTGCCTACGCAAAGACAGTGAACCGTGACGTCAGTAACAGTGAACAGGATTCTTTGACTTTTCTGGCTGCCGAAAAAGTGTATTTGACGAACGATTGTAGCAAGTCAATATCCATGTTGCAGGAATATTCAACCCGGTTTGAACAAGGACAGTTCCGCGCGAATGCTGAATTTTTCAAAGGAATGTGCGCCATGAAACTGATTGACACGACATTGGCAATCAGTTCATTTGCAAAGGTGGCCGAGTTGCCCCGTAGTTTGTTTTCGGTACTGGCCGTAAACCAGTTGTCATCCCTCAATTACAGGAAAGGAAATTTTGCCGATGCCCTTAAGAATTACCAGCAGTTGCTGACCATTGCCGATGCCGAGGAGATCCTCAACGAAGCAAAAATAGGAATAATGCGCTGCTCATTCCGGCTCAACGACTGGAAAAACACCATTGAGGCCGTAACCAGCGTTCTTAGTTTGCCCGGAATCCCACAGGAAATACAAATAGAGGCTACCTATGCACGGGCATCGTCCTATTTTGCTCAGGAAAATTTCGACAATGCGTTGAGCGATTTTCGTTTACTTGAATCCAATACCCGGATTCCCGAAGGAGCCGAAGCACGGTACCGGATTGCCCAAATACTGCACCAAAAAGGAAATGGAGCAGAGGCTGAAAAAGTAATCTTTGAATTCATAAAGGCCTCAACACCTCACTACACTTGGCTGGGCAAGAGCTTTCTCTTGCTGGCAACAATTTTTAAAGAAAAAGGGGACAATTTCCAGGCAAAAGCCTATCTGAAAAGTTTGCTGGACAATTATCCCAACAACGATGATGGAATAAAGGCTGCAGCAACGGACAGCCTGGATCAGATCATGAGACTTGAAAACAAGCCTTTCGAAAATCAGGAAAGCGAAGTTATTATTGATATACGATAAGCCAAAAATAATCAAAAAGCCGAATAAACAATACGCACCGACATGAAGTTACCATTCTTAAATACCTTACTTTTTTGTTGTACATTCAGTATTCTGGCAACAACACAAATGCAAGCCCAGGAACCCGTCAAGGAACCCACAAAAGAAGTCATTGTGGAAAAGGAATACGAACCCGTAATCCGCGAAGCTGAACGTATTGTCCTTTTGCCCGAGTTTCAGGACACAACAAAGGTGCAGCTGAATTTTACGTACGATATTCAATCATCGGTGCTGTACGGAAGGTTTGTTCCACGGGCCATTCAGCCGGCAAAGCTTATGGGCGAGCCAATTTATCCCATCGACCATGCCTACGTTTTGCTGGGAGGAGGAAACTACATGTCCGGGGTTGGCCAATTCAGGATAAACTCGTTGCGCAAAGACGAGTATCAATGGTTTGCCGGAGCCGATTTTCATGGTTCTTTTGGCAAAATGAAAGACCAATGGAGCCGCAATGTTGATGCCTCGTTTACCGATGCCGAGGTAATGGCAAGCGGCAAGCGGTTTTTCAAGCGCTCGGCTTTCGAGGGGAAAATGCAGTTTAATAACAACATGCGGAGTTTTTATGGACAGGCTGTAAATCCCGATTCTATTACTATTCCGGACTCGATGTTAACAAATGATCAACAGTCAGTTACTCGATTTAAGGCCGATCTCTCGATGTATAGTTTTGCCCGGAGCAAAGACAAACCAAATTATGCTACTTCTTTTGTATTTAGTCATTTACAGTCGGAAAAAAAGGTGATTGAAGACAAGTTTGATGTCAACATTCAGCTCGACAAACACTACGATGCCCAGTTTTTAGGGATTGAAGCCAAATTCAGGTACATAAAAAATGAAAACCTTATGGACACACTGAACAACCTGTTTGTTGATTTTAACCCTTGGTTGGGTTTATTTGGTAAGACCTGGCGCATTCAGGCAGGACTTAACTCAACCTACGATGAGAAAACAGCTGATTATTATTTATACCCGAACGTTAAATTGCACTACAACATTGCCGCGTTTTTCTTAGTTCCTTATGTTGAAGTGACAGGAAACTACCAACTGAACACGTTCGAGAAAATTGTTCAGGAAAACTATTTTATTAATCCTCAATTGTCGGTAAAACCAACTGATAATAAAGTTGTTATTAACGGGGGACTGCACGGCATGGTTAGTAGTCGTCTGGGATTCAATGTCAATGCAACATTTCAGAAAACCAACGATCAATATTTTTATATTCCCGATACAATCGATATGCGGGGAAGGTTTTTTTCCGTTGAATACGACAACATGACGGTCTTTTCGCTGGGTGGCGAGCTGTCGTGGAAGCAATCCGATGAACTGAACATCGTCTTTCGAGGGCAATATTCCACCTTTACTCTAGATTCTCTCGCATCACCCTGGCATACACCCCGCGTTTCGGCTGATTTGACTACACGTTACCGTATGTTGAACAAATTGACCCTTTCTTCCGACATCTTTTTCCGTGGTGAGCGACCCATTAAAACGTTTGATGGCACACAAGCAATACTTAAACCATTGGTGGACATTAATGTAATGGCCGAATACCAACTGAACCGTATTGTTGGTTTCTTTATTCGTGGAGGGAATATTCTGAACCGTCGGCAATATGTTTATGACAACTACCAGATGCACCGCTTCAATATTTTGGCGGGGGCAAAGTTTTTGTTTTAATCCGGAAAAATTATTTGTTATATAGATATCATGAAAACAGCGTTATAACTACAGTTGTAAATGTTCGTTTTTTTGTTGAAAAGTCCACTCAAATATTCCACGATCTTCTTCGGTTAAACCACTGATTTTTCGTATCTTTGACAGCCGTTAAAAAATCAGCTTAACAACGAAAAAAAACAATCATAAATTTCATGACAGAACAAGAAAAAATAGCGAAAGCACACGAATATTCCGCCGATAGTATTCAGGTACTTGAAGGATTAGAAGCAGTTAGGAAAAGACCTGCCATGTACATTGGCGACATTGGGGTGAAAGGGTTGCATCACCTAGTCTATGAAGTGGTTGACAATTCCATTGACGAAGCCCTTGCCGGATTCTGCACCCATATCGATGTAATTATAAATGAAGATAATAGCATAACGGTCTCCGATAATGGTCGAGGCATACCTGTGGCCATGCATGCTAAGGAAAAACGTTCAGCATTGGAAGTCGTCATGACGGTGTTGCATGCTGGTGGAAAGTTCGATAAAGACTCGTACAAAGTCTCCGGTGGTTTGCACGGGGTAGGTGTTTCTTGCGTCAATGCCCTCTCAACCTTGTTAAGAGTAGAAGTACACCGCGAAGGAAAAATCTGGATGCAGGAATACGAAAGAGGAACTCCAAAATTTGCCGTTAAGGCTATTGGTGACTCTGACAAAACAGGAACGACAGTTTCTTTTTGGCCCGACACCACCATTTTTACGGTTCATGAGTACAATTATGAGATTCTGCAAACCCGTATTCGCGAATTGGCATTCCTGAACGCAGGAATCAGACTCACGTTGACCGACAAACGCGAGAAAGACGACCAAGGGGGATATCCAACTGAAACGTTTTACTCCGAACGCGGGCTGGAAGAGTTTGTCCGTTATCTCGATGGTAACCGCGAACCACTGATTGATGAGGTTATTCACATCTCGACCGATAAAACAGGGATTCCAGTTGAAATTGGACTTCTTTATAACAGCACATACAGCGAGAATGTCCACTCATACGTCAATAACATTAACACAATAGAAGGTGGTACTCACCTCACTGGTTTTCGTCGTGGTTTGACCAGAACCTTAAAAAACTATGCAGAGAAATCGGGGTTGCTCGATAAAGTGAAGTTCGACATTTCGGGCGATGACTTTCGCGAAGGTCTAACCGCTGTACTTTCCGTGAAAGTTGCTGAACCTCAGTTCGAAGGGCAGACAAAAACCAAACTGGGCAACGGAGAAATCAGTGCGCCGGTTGATCAGGCAGTCAGCGAAATGTTGACCAACTATTTGGAAGAACATCCCAAAGATGCCCGGAACATAGTCAGCAAGGTAATTCTAGCTGCATCGGCACGTCATGCCGCTAGAAAAGCACGCGAAATGGTGCTCCGCAAGTCGCCCATGACTGGTGGAGGCCTTCCCGGCAAACTTGCCGACTGCTCGGAGCGTGATCCACAGGCATGCGAATTATTCCTTGTCGAGGGAGACTCGGCAGGGGGAACCGCCAAGCAGGGCCGCGACCGTCGTTTTCAAGCCATCCTTCCGTTAAGGGGTAAGATACTGAACGTAGAAAAGGCCATGCAACACAAAATCTTCGACAACGAGGAAATAAAAAATATCTTTACTGCTTTGGGCGTCCACATTGGAACCAATGAAGATTCCAAAGCATTGAACCTAGACAAATTGCGTTACCACAAAACCATTATCATGTGCGACGCCGACGTCGATGGTTCGCATATTGCAACCCTTATTATGACCTTCTTTTTCCGTCACATGAACGAGCTAATTACCCGTGGACACCTTTATATTGCCACGCCACCGCTATACCTTATGAAGAAAGGGAAAACAGAACGTTATTGCTGGAACGAGGAACAGCGGGCCCGGTTTATCCACGAATTTGGTGGTGGAAACGAAGGTTCGGTCACCATTCAGCGATACAAAGGTCTTGGTGAAATGAACGCCGAGCAGCTGTGGGAAACCACCATGAACCCCGAGCAACGTACGTTACGTCAGGTAACCATTGAAAATGCCGCCGAGGCCGACCGGATTTTCAGCATGCTCATGGGCGACGATGTTCCGTTGCGCCGCGAGTTTATTGAGAAGCATGCAAAATATGCGAAGATTGATGCGTAATCAACCCAAATAAAAACAAAACCCTGGCAGAAATATCGGGGTTTTGTTTAATTAAGGTCTGCTGTAAAAGTCAATCAAAAAATAATCTTCTAGTTGGCTGTTTTTACGTGGTAATCATTAAGCTTTGTTCAGTGCAGCATGCGAATGTTGTATGCGCGTTGGCCTGAAAGAACTATGGCGTGATAGGGCAAACCGGGTTGAGCCATGTGTTAGGGCGCTTACGTTACCAAAAGGAAACAATTATAGGCTTCTGCAAAAGTTATAATCACTATTGTCCGATTAAAGATTATTAACGATTATGCGATTCTTCGCTCCACTGCGTACTGTTCAGAAACGATTGGTCGGCAAAACCGTTAAAAACAATCGCGTTTTTGTCAATGACTGAGTGCTAGGATTGATGAAATAAGGCTTTGTGGTGGCGCAGCCACCACAAAGCCTTATTTTTTTCTGGGTTATTGTAAGTAATTGTCATTCAGAGTGAAGATATTTTAAAAAATGCTTATCCCATAAATTACCCAAATAATTCTTATCTTTTAAAAAAATGAAACACATGAACTTATTGAATTTCAGCAACATTTTCCCTGACGAGG
>JBBISE010000114.1:0-11933 GCA_037441445.1 Salinivirgaceae bacterium | reverse complement strand
AAACGGTGGCTTCGAGTGTTCCATTGCCATTCACAACACTGAAATTAACGGTGTAAACGGGTTGTTCAGTAACGGTCACATCCCAGTTTTTGGTGGTTGTACCATCTTCGGCAGTTACAACATAGGTTACAACATTGGTAAAGTCATTAACGGTCACTCCGCTTTCCTGAATGGTTGTGCCAACCTTTGCAGAAGCACCCTCGGAAAGAGTAAAGGTGGCAACAAGAGTTGTAAGGTCTGTTCCATTGGCTACCTCGATAGCTATGGTTCCGTCTCCGATTATTGCATCGCCGATTTGTTGAGCAAAACTAAAGGCTTCAATGTTGGCCTCAGTATTTAGCGGTTCAAGAACTTCAAATTCAACGTTGAATGCTTCTTCAATGGCATTGTTGGCCGTTACAGTTACGGTGGCAACATATTGCCCAACGGCAAGTCCGTCATTTGGTTTAACCGTAAAAATGGTGCTGTTGTTGTCGTTATCCAACGCTAGTATTTCCGGCTGAGAAATGGTAAAGCTCTCGGGATTTGTTCCACTTAAGCCTACTGCTAAACCTGAAATAATACCATTGGCAGTTCTTGTAATGGTAATGGTATCGTTTTCAACCGGAGTGTATCCCAGATATTGGCTTTCAAACACCGTTGGATTGTCGGCATTCAGTGCTATTTGATATGAATAAACGGTGAAGGTTACGTTGAAGGCTTCAGATACGCCATTATCGGCAGTTACAGTAACTACCGCGTTGTAAGTACCATAGGCCAAACCGTCAACCGGTCTTACAGTAAAGGTTGTGTTTGGTGCACCGTCAGTAAGAGTTGTTGCTCCCAGTGCTGATAAAACAAACGCATCTGTATTGTCTCCGGAAAGGTTTACAGCCAAATTTGTGATGTTGCTGTTACCTGTTTTTGTAATAGTTACCGTAGAATCTTCGAAAGTTGCATATCCAACAGTTTCGGTTCCAAAGTCAATAGCGTCATCCACCACATCAAGACTGATGGTATAGGTTGGAGCCAATACTTCAAAGGAAATGGCAAACGATTCCGAAACACTGTTATCGGCAGTTACATCAACTTGTGCCGAGTAGGTTCCTACAGCAAGTCCGTCATTTGGTTTAACCGTGAAAGTTGTAGATGGGGCTCCGGCGGTCAATTCGGTAGCTTCAACTGCTGTAAGAGTGAAATCGCTAGCGTTGTCCCCGCTTAAAGCAGCGGCCAAACCTGTAATATCGCCATCGCCAGTACGGGTTACCGTGAAGGTTTCGGCAGCAACCGGGTGATATCCAAGAACCATAGTTCCGAAACCGTAGGATGCTTCCACCGTGGTTTCTCCAACTTTGATGGATACGGAGAACGTTGGAGCTGTTTCTACAACAACATCGAAAGTTTCGCTCTCTGTAACTCCCGCTACGGAAACTGTTATTGTGTGGGTATCAATTGTATTTAAAGTGATGGAAACGGTAGTTTTACCTGCTGCGAAAGTTTTTATTCCATTGAAAACTTCTCCGTCCTTACTGCTTGAAACAATCACAGTTTTATTACCCACAAGTGCATTCCCATCAACATCTTGTGCTGCTGTGAGTGAAATGCCGAAGGCAACACCGGCTGTTTTGTTTCCGGGGGCTGTCAGAGCAGCCACAAAAGACGACAGATTTTCTTTTACGACAACCTGAAACTCTTTGGTATCAGTGGTTCCGTTAGCGTTGATAGTCGCTGTCAGCGTGACAGTGGCGTCGCCCTTTCCTCCCGATGGAAGTGGACGGGTTACCTGTGCTGTCCAGTTTTCGCCATCAGCAACAATGGAAATAATATCAGAAACGCCTGAAACCCAGGTAATGGATGAAGAATAAATCTCTCCAACACTGGGTAAACCAAAGTTTGATTTCACGTTGTTTTGATCCTCGGTTCCTTCAAAAATGAAATCACCGAAATCCAAGGCATTCTTGTCCTCGGCAACTTTATAGGAGTCGGTAATGTTAACCGTAAGGACTCCCGATTTATTTGCCGCTCCATCCCAATAACCACCATTGTAACCACCATAAACAGCGGCATCGTTGCCATACTGGAAGCGGCTTACATAATAGTAGGTGCCAATTTCTGAAGCAGCAGAGGCAATGTTGGCAACATATTGACTATTATTACCAAAACCTCCTTCATAGGCTGTTAAGGTAGCCGGAACCCATGTCCAACCCGTGGTAAAATCGCCCACTTCAATAGCATTGGTTGTGTTAACGCCAATCCAGACATGCAAGCTGTCAATGTCTCCAACGGCGGCAGCACCGGTTACGCCTTCAATGTAGAGTCGAGCATAAACGTTGTACTCTGAGTAACCAACATTCACACCGGCTGCTTCAGGCCATTGAAGGTTAGCCCAACCAATTTGTGGGGTTGTCCAGGTGTAATTGTAAATGTTTTCAGTTTCGTTGACCGTATATTGAATATTGGCCCCTGGTTGTGCGTTGCCCCAATCGGCATTAATTCGGAATTTAAACTCGAGCAAGTCATCTTTCTCAAAAACTTCTCCGGTGGTATATGTGTATGTTGCCGTTTCATCAACACGTGTGAGCGTTATGGCTCCATCGCCCCAAGATGTAAAGTTACCTGCAACATCAACATTGTCGGTATTGGGATTGAAAAATCCTTTAGCAATGGCATCAGCCATGTCAACATTGAAGGTTACGGCATACAGAGGAGCGGCCTCAGTTGTGAAAGAGACCGATTGCTCTAGGGTTGCATTATCGCTTGCGTCTTCAACCGGGGCAAGAATAATTGTATAAACCGTTTCGTTTTCCAGAGGAGCATTGGGCGTAATAGTAATGAGGTTTTTATCTCCATTAATAGTGGAGACAAAAGATACAGGAGTTTCGGCTGCATCTTTAAATGTAATGAGATTGCCAACATTTCCGTCTGTTATCTCGTCATCGTCCGTATTACGAATGGCTTCATCGAAACTAATAGTTGGAGTTACTGTAACGGCAACATCTGTTGCACTGTTCACAGGGGAGAAAGTTACTGCTGGTGCTACAAAATCAAGCACCGTGGTTGTATTCCATGAACCGGCTCTCTCATAAATCAGGGTATTGTCAACTTTTCTAAACTCAATTTTGTCAATGGTTGTGCCATCAGGGCAAACCACGGCAAAATTGCCTGTTGTGAGCGCTGTTGATGCCGCTGAAATTAAATCGGTTCCGCTGTATGCTAAAACAATGTTTTTAACATCAACATCTGCTCCGAATCCTGTTAAGGCTCCACTGAGTGTAAACGGAGTTGTAATGGATGTTGCGGCAGGTAAAGCTACCGTTTGGTAATTCACTGTATAAGCTGTACCAAGACGGTCTCTGTAAGATGCTGTCGCACTATTGTTTGTTCCTCGTTGGAATGGAATCCAAAACGAAGTTGACGTTGTGGGCGTTCCCAGAACTAATGGGCCGGAACCGTAGCCTGTTGCCGAAACAAAAGCATCCGTTGCTTCGTCCCAACAATTGTGTTGATTGCTTCCATTATATAACTTATATCTTACATCATCAGATGAATAATTCTGTAGTTGCATAAATACAGCACTTTCTGATGTAGTTGCAGAAAGGTCAATGTATAATGGTCTTAACAGCGGCGTAGCAGAAGGAGGAGGAGCAGTAACATTAAACGTATTACTAACCGCATCAGCTAACGGGTTGAGCGAGGCAGTCAGCGTTAATGCTGTTCCTGTTGCAGTGTGAATAATATCACCAAATGTTCCAACACCGGCTGTTAGTTCCGCTTCCGGAACTCCGGAAAGTGTCCCGGACGATGTTAAAGTAGCTGTTCCTGCATAATCAACATCAGTATTGCCATTAGCATCCGTTGCTTTAATGGAAACAGCAGGACTCATGACTGCATCTCTAACGGTAGCCGTTGGTTGTTGTACAAAAGCCAAATGGGTTGCTGTAACTGTAATAGTTTGCAAGTTAGAGGTAATTGCTCCGCCTGCAAATGTTGTCTCAAATGTCGAAAACGATGGGTTTGCAACAAAGCCGTGATCGGCATCGTTAATTTTTAATTGCACAACAGAGTTGTCGGCAACATTGGACGGAGCAAGAATTGACAGCGTGACATCTTCGGTAATGCCATTAACGACATTAAAGTTGCCATCTTCAAACGTAAATTCGAGTGAAGTGGCTGTTTTTGTTGGAGCATTAAAGGTTATTTCGCCCAAAGTAGAACCCAAGATTTTGAAAGCACTAAGGGTGCTCAGATCGAGTGTATTGCCAGCTCCGGCCACAATGGATATTTTTGTAACTTTCGTTGGGGCAGCGTCATCGCCAGCGTCAACAATAGCAAATTTCAGTACCGGTGCATGGGTTACTTCAACAGAGGAGATGTCTGATGCAGTGGGTTGAGCCAGTGTTGTAACTGTCGAGTTGTTCGAAAGAGGAGCATCGGTAGTTGCATTGGCGGTTGGAACTGGAACATTGGTTTTGTATCGAATGTTGGCACCCGAATTGGAATAAGGATAAATGGTAAAGTAATATTGAGTTCCTGCCGTTAATCCTTCCCATACGCAACTTTCAGCACCAAACGCTACATTCTTCGCACCTGCATCGTCCGATAAATCAGTGTCATCAGCAATGGGAGTTCCATCAACCGGATCCGAAAAGGTTCCTGTTTTGTTGATTAATACGATATAGCCTGCCGGCAGTGTTGCCCCGGTGGCATCGGTCCAGGTAAGTGTAATTTGAGCGGCATTGTTAACTGCCGAAACAAAATCTGTAACATGGTTGGTTGGTGCTGCAGCATAGACTGTTCCACTGCAAGCCACTGTTTTTTGATCGGCATCGGTAGAATTTACCAAAATATTTTCATCGTGGGTGTTGACCGCGAGACCATCTTTTAGACGGACATAAATAGAGGTTTCCGCAACAACACCGGCGGTTTGTGCTAAGGTAATATCAGCTACAGCAGCATCAAATGGCGCATTGCTTTCCGATATTTCGTAGTTCGTTGGTAACGTAATTACAATGTCGTTAGTTAAATCAGCACCGCTGACATTGAATGACTGCACCGTTGAAGGTCCAGCACCTGCGAAGTAGGAAAAATCCGACAGAGAAACGGGATCGACGGTTATGGTTGGGGTTGAACCAGAAATAGCAGTTGCGGAAAAACTAACGTTGTCAAATCTGTTATTACCAGTTCCCGAAGCTCCGCTAACAATAACTTTGATATAAACAGTCGCCTGATTGTCAATTGCATTAATTGCTGTAATATCAAC
This sequence comes from Salinivirgaceae bacterium, assembly GCA_037441445.1. Taxonomy (GTDB): domain Bacteria; phylum Bacteroidota; class Bacteroidia; order Bacteroidales; family Salinivirgaceae; genus JAAYQU01. Next base: position 6,694 of record JBBISE010000114.1, on the reverse strand, counting down.
GGCTTTATTAGAAGCTGTAGTGTTATTTGTTCCCGTGATTGTGGTAATTGTTGTAAAATCTGTACCATTAGTGCTGTATAACCACTCATGATTTGCAAAACCAGTTGAGGTTCCCCGGGTAGTATATGTTAGAGCCAAATTTTCATAACCCGTCATGGATATTTTAAAAACTATGGCCTTGTTATTGAAGGCTGACCCAATATTAACCAATGAGAGAGCTCCAGTTGCAGTGCTGACTTCACAAAGTGCTACAGGAGGAACATAACCTCCAAAATACACAATTGCTCCTGTCGTTCCAATCCAATTGTCCGACCCATTTGTGCCATCGGCATAAATTGTAGAGGATACCTGCATAGCACCACATTCCGCTGCAACATTCGAAGTAATATTGCCGGTTGTGGTTGGAAAAGTCCATCCAGAGATGACCTCCTGCCCCCAACCCACACTCACCCAGAGCGCTAGTACAAGGACAGTCATTGCTGTTCGTAGTAAATTTCTGATTTTCATAACTGTTTTATTTAAGTTAAACTTTAGTTTCTATTCTGTTTTGCAAAGAAAACAAATCCCTTTTTTACGAGGGGGAAAAGGGCGGTTAAGTTACAATTAAATTTTGGTAAAGCAATGGGTTTTAACAGAAACATCTTGTATTCAATACACAAGCATGAAAAAGGGTTCACCTGCTAAGACTTGATTTTACTGGAGCGCCTGCAAAGAAACCCGGCTCGGAACACAAAAAGTAAAAAAAAATGCACGAAAAAAAAACACGAAACCATAAAATGTGTATATTTGCACTCCCAATCCATAAAGCCCGGATGGCGGAATTGGTAGACGCGCTAGTTTCAGGGACTAGTATTCGTAAGGATGTGCAGGTTCGAGTCCTGTTCCGGGCACAAAAAAAAGAAAAAACCTCTTGTAAAAGTGACATTTACAAGGGATTTGTTGTTTCTCAGGGAAACAACTTATCAATGTAAAATTACCGGATTTTCAAACACGACGCTCGCTGTACAATATGATCGCCATAAGTGGCCTTCAACTTGTCGAGACTTTGGTACAACTGCGATATATTTACCCGCGTCTCGAACAGGTCTAACTGCTGCGCTCCGTAAGCTAAATTACTGAATTTAACCCCAATAAGCCTGACTAACATCCGCCGGTTATAAAGCTGGGCGAACAGTTGCTTTACCACATCAATCAGCAGGTGGTCGAACGAGGTGTATGAAATCCGGGCTTGCTTCGTGTGCGTGTCAAAATTCGAATACCGTATTTTAACCGTTACACACGAGGTTACCTTGCGCTTTTGGCGCAACTCGAACGCCAACTGCTCGGTCATGCCTGTCAGCAAATCCATCATCCGCTCCACATCGGTAGTGTCCTGATCGAACGTGTGTTCGCTGCCAATACTTTGCCGTTCAATATAGGGTTTTACCGGCGTAGGGTCGATGCCGTTGGCCTTTTTCCAGACATCGGAACCGTTTTTCCCCAACACCCGTTCAACCATATCGGGCGGAATGGAACGAAGGTTGAGAATGGTGGAAACCCCCATGGTACGAAGCAACTGGAAGTTTTTTACGCCTATTCCCGGTATTTTGCGGATTGATAGCGGATCCATGAACGGGCAAACACGCTCGGGCTCGACATGAAGGGCTCCGTTGGGCTTGGCCTCGCCCGTGGCAATTTTGGCCACCGTTTTGTTCAGCGACAACCCGTACGAGATAGGCAACCCGGTTTCCTTTGTAATTTTTGCTTTCAGCTCCCTGGCCCATTGCGCTGTCCCGAAAAAGCGATCCATTCCGGTCAGGTCAAGGTAATGTTCGTCAATGGACATTTTTTCGTAAACCGGAGCCCTGTCGGCAATAATATCGGTAACCATACGCGAATACCGCACGTAGAGGTCAAAATCGCCCTGAATAACAATGGAATCGGGACACAACGTGCGCGCCATTTTCATCGACATCCCCGAGTAAACTCCAAATTGCCGCGTCTCGTAACTGCATGCCGACACTACGCCCCTGTCTGTCAGGCTACCCACAATCAACGGCTTTCCAACCAAACGGCTGTTGCGCAACCGTTCCACCGACACAAAAAAGGTGTCGAGGTCGAGGTGCATTATGGTGCGTGTGCGCTCAGGTTGCATCGGTTTTTTGAGAATAAAAAGGGTTAAAAAGTTGCATTTTCGGAAAAAAGGCAATACTTTTGATTACTATTTAATCATATTTGCGATTACAATATAATCGTATCGTATATCGAAATCCAAATTTCTGACTTATGTTTTTCAGTTCGAACATCAAATTTTTGCGCAAACGGCGCCAACGCACTCAGGATGACGTGGCTGCCGCCCTGAACATGAAACGCTCGACCCTGAGCGGCTACGAAAACCAGGTTGCACAACCCTCGGTAGAAGTGCTGCTGGCCTTTTCCGATTATTTTGGCATTACCATCGACACCCTTGTAAAGGTCGATCTGACAACAGTTCGAGAAAGCCAGCTGTTTGAACTGGAACGAGGTAATGATGTTTTTGTGCGTGGCGGGCGCATCCGCGTACTGACAACCACCGTGGGGACTGACAACGAGGAAAATATTGAACTGGTTCCCGAAAAAGCCAAAGCCGGATATACCACCGGATACGCCGATCCGGAATATATTGGTGAGTTACCCGTTTTCAGGCTTCCCTTTCTGGATCGCTCAAAAAAGTACCGCACCTTTCAGGTTTCGGGCGACAGCATGCTGCCCATAGCCCACGGTTCGTGGGTTACCGGCGAGTTTGTTCAGGACTGGTACACCCTTAAAAACGGAACAGCCTGTGTTGTTCTGACGGTTGACGACGGAATTGTATTTAAAGTATTGGAAAACAATCTCGCGCAGAGTGGAAATTTTCGACTGATATCCCTTAACCCCGTGTATGAACCCTATGTTTTACAGGCATCGGACATACGCGAGATATGGAAATTTGTTCATGTCATCAGCGACAAGTTCCCCGAAAAGGGAATCGACCTCGAGAGTCTTTTCATATCCATGGAAGAAATGAAAGCCGAGGTAAAAAACCTGCGTAAGGAGTTGGGAGTGACGGAATCCAATCCGCCACAGTAAAATTTAAAACAGGAATTTCGATTTTTGCTGTCCGGTGAATACGCAAATAACCTAAACAATCATGCAGGCGCCCACCGTGTTGTTGGTTCCTTCTTCTATAATTATGCAACTTCCGGTTATACGGTTGTGCGAATAGGAATCAAACAGCAACGGCTCGGTGGTTTTTATCTGAATCTCGGCAATGTCGTTCAGTCCAACCTGCTTTTTGTCGTAATCAAGCTCCAACGTGCTGATATTTAGCATATAGTTGACTGCTGTTACCATACAGCGAACGTCGTGAGTTGTGTGTTTCAGGAAATATCGCTGTCCCAATGCCAGTGGCTTGGTACTAAGCCAGCAGACCCTGGCAGTAATATCCTGCGAAACCTGTGGCTGGTTTTGTGTTTTGACAATCATGTTTCCACGGCTGATGTCCACGTCATCTTCGAGCGATATGGCCACCGAAAGGGGCGGATAGGCCGCATCGAGGTCTTTCCCGGACAGTTCTATCGATTTTATTTTCGAGGTCACTCCCGAAGGCAGGACTGTTACTCCGTCGCCCGGGCGGAAGATGCCACCGGCCACGCGTCCGGCATACCCGCGGTAGTCGTGATGCTTGTCGCTTTGTGGACGAATTACGTATTGCACCGGAAAGCGGGCTTCCTCTAAGTTGCGGTCGTGCACTATTTCAATGGTTTCCAGCAGTTCCAGCAATGTTTGACCCTGGTACCAGGGCATATTTTCGCTGCGGTCAACAACATTGTCACCCAGCTTGGCACTAACCGGAACAAAGCGAATGTCTTTGACATCTAACTTGGTTGCTACATTCTGCGCATACTCTTTTTTAATGGTTTCGAAGATTCCCTGATTGAAATCGACCAAATCCATTTTGTTGACACACAAAACTATATGTTTGATTTGCAACAAACTGGCAATGAAACTGTGCCTGCGAGTCTGTTCCAAAACACCCTGGCGGGCATCGATCAAAATCAGCGCCACATTGGCCGTTGACGCTCCGGTTACCATGTTCCTTGTATATTGGACATGGCCGGGGGTGTCGGCAATAATAAATTTGCGTTTGGGGGTGGCAAAATAACGGTAGGCCACATCAATGGTAATTCCTTGCTCGCGTTCGGCACGCAACCCGTCGGTCAACAGGGCAAGGTTAACCTCTTCCCCACCCAACCGTGCGCTGGCTCGTTCAATACTTTCGAGCTGATCGTCGAAAATGGCTTTTGAGTCGTATAAGAGCCTTCCAATGAGGGTACTTTTTCCGTCGTCAACGCTGCCCGCGGTGGTAAAACGCAAAAGTTCCATGTCAAGATAGCCTGCTGTATGTTGAATTTGATTGGGTGTGGTGTTCATATCGTTAAATTGAATTGTATGCAATGGTCAATAAAAATGTTATCCTGTTAAAAATATCCTTCCCGTTTGCGATCTTCCATGGCCGATTCGGATCGGCGGTCATCGGCACGCCCGCCACGTTCTGTAATACGTGTGGCCGCTACTTCCTGAATAATGTCCTCGAGGCTGGTGGCTTTGGACAGTGTAAGCCCGGTACAGGTAATATCGCCAATGGTGCGGCAACGAACATCAAGTTCCTCAACTTTCTCGTTTTCTTTCAGTTGCATAAATGGTGCCCAGGCAAGCCACTGTCCATTGCGGTAAAACACCTTCCGGCGGTGCGTATAGTAAATAGATGGCATTTCAATGTTTTCCAGAAGGATATATTGCCAAACATCCATTTCGGTCCAATTGCTGATGGGAAAAACCCTGAAATGTTCGCCTATGTTTTTCTTTCCATTGAAGACGTTCCACAGCTCGGGACGTTGATTTTTGGGATCCCACTGTCCAAACACATCGCGGTGCGAGAAGAAGCGCTCTTTGGCACGGGCTTTTTCCTCGTCGCGGCGTCCGCCCCCCATGGCACAATCGAACTTATATTCGGCAATGGCATCTAACAAGGTGGTGGTTTGCAGCATATTGCGGCTGGCTTCGGGCCCTTTTTCTTCCACTACGCGGCCTTTGTCAATGGATTCCTGCACCATGGCAGCAATCAGTTTTACGCCCGATTCGGCCACAAGCCTGTCGCGATACTCCATGGTTTCTTCAAAATTATGTCCCGTATCGATGTGCATCAACGGAAACGGTACCTTTGCCGGATAAAAGGCTTTGCGGGCAAGGTGGAACATGACAATGGAATCTTTCCCACCGCTGAAAAGCATGACCGGGTTTTCGAACTGCGATGCCACTTCCCTTATTACATATATTGATTCAGCTTCAAGCTCCTGAAGATGTTTGATAGAATACTCGCTCATTGTTATTATGATTAGAAGAATAGTTTACTTTTGGGTTTGCAAATTTAGGACTTTTTGGTATAAATTCCGTTCTTATTTCTATTTTTGTATCCTGATTTCTCCCAAAACGTTTAAACATGACACATAAATCCAAAATCGCTGAATATTGCAAGCAGCATGAAAAGCTTTCTGCAACTGAAATTATTGAATGGGCCGTTAAAACCTTTTATAAAAACCTGGTGTTTGCCTCGAGCATGGGGGCCGAAGATCAGGTGATTACCGACATGCTGGTGAAAATCAGCCCCGAAACCCGCATTATATCGCTCGACACCGGACGTTTGTTCCCGGAAACTTATCAATTGATTGAAAAAACGCAACGGTACTATAAAAAAGGGATAGAAGTGTTTTTTCCAGCCCACACAGAAGTCGAGAAAATGGTCAACGAACATGGAATAAACCTTTTTTACGATTCGGTCGAGAAACGGAAAATGTGTTGCCATATCCGCAAAATTGAACCACTGGAAAGGGCATTTAAAGGTGCCGAGGCCTGGATTTGCGGGTTGCGCCGCGATCAGTCGGTCACCCGGTATTCGAACAAAGTGGTGGAATGGGATGAAGCTAACCAGCTTGTAAAAATAAACCCCTTGATTGACTGGTCCGAAGAGCAGGTTTGGGAATACATTACGTTGAATAATGTTCCATACAATAAATTACACGACAACGGCTTCCGCAGCATTGGCTGTCAGCCTTGCACGCGCGCAGTCCGCGATGGCGAAGATGTGCGTTCGGGACGCTGGTGGTGGGAAAACCCGGAACACAAGGAGTGTGGGCTGCATTTACCAAAGGACAAGAAGTGATCTTTCCTTTCTCGACATTGAAGAGTTTTTATGTTTTCAGCATATTCAATAGTTTGTTGAACTTTAAATTATGTGATTATCAATATATAACTCAACTCCACTCAACATGACGGGAGCTGTCACCCTGAGTGGAGTCGAAAAGCAAACGTTTAATGTACTATTATGCTTTATTACTCTTCCAAATCATATCTGTCGGAGTTCATCACTTTTACCCAGGCTTTCACAAAATCGATCACAAACTTTTCTTTGTTGTCATCTTGTGCGTAAACTTCGGCATAGGCGCGCAAAACAGAATTTGAACCGAATAGCAAGTCAACCCTGGTGGCTGTCCATTTTGTTTTTCCACTCTTTCTCCTGACTTCGACATTTTTTTGACAGCGATTTGCTAATGCACACAGTATCAGACGAATGTGATTTTCAGGGGCTGTCTAAAAAGGCAGCCTCTTTTTTTTAGTGTATTGCATTTGAATAAAC
>JBBISE010000113.1:0-11968 GCA_037441445.1 Salinivirgaceae bacterium | reverse complement strand
GGGACTACCCTCTCAAAATTCCTCTAATCGCTAATGCGTAATCTGGGTTTAATTGTATGTGACCAGTATCAATATTACTTATGCTGAATTGCTGTGCCTGGTATTTGTACGGTTGCAATCTGCGATTTTACCAAAAAACACAAAAGATTTTCCAACACACGGCATACCGGAACTGATTTAGTTCCCAATTCCCTTCCTTAATGTGCCGTCCCTTCCTATGAGCAAATCTACAATTCATGGTTTAATTCGAAAATTTATTGTGGCTTCAATCAAAATTATACAAGTAAGTCACAGCATTCCAACAAAAGCGCAACTAATTGTATAATAATCAATAAGCATATTCCAGTGTCGGATAAACAAAATAAGTCAACCCCCAATATTTACAGCTTGTCTTGAATTTGGATACCAAATTTTTGTTACTTGCACCACATAAATGAGAAACAAACAGATAATTAACGTTAAAACACTACAAAGATGAAAAAGTCACTAATTTATTGGTCTGCTCCTGGCAGTTGTTGTTACAAGTTGTGAGAAAAGCGAAGACGATGCACCTGGCACCGATCCGCAGGTAATTGGTTTGGTGGGAGAATGGTACTCCTCGGGTGCAAACGTAGCCGTTCTTTTATCTACCTACTTCCAAATCGACTCAATTTATGTTAAATTTGAATCAAACAACACCTATTTAGTAGAAACGTTTGCAAACGGAGCAAAAACCACCTACACAGGAACCTTTGTTCAGGCAAAAGCAAATGTAGGTACAATTTGGAACATCACGTTAAACCAAAGTAGTCCTACTGCCGTAACCAGTGTTGGTATTTTTGATATCACAACAACTGTTAACCCGTACACAATGCAGTACGAAATAGTTCAAACACAACCTGACATTCAGGCAACACCGCCAACCGCCGCTGCGGGCTTTGGAAGCTCAAACGGTGGAGCTCTTTCTACCTGGAACATTCAAAAGTTTGTAAAACTTGTACGATAGTTGTACCTTTTCTCAAAAGTCAGAACCGTGCAAAAAAACAGTTCTGACTTTTGATATTTAAAAGCATCGTTCACCGCAAACAGCAAAAACGTGAAAAAGACTTGTACCATAGCGATAATTTTAGCCATGATGGCAACATCGGCAATCGCACAATCTCCATCAAACCAATATTTTTCGGGCGAAATACCACAAAAAGCCAATAGAGAATTTCAGTTTTTGGCATTTTACATAAATCAAGGGGTTGCATCAAACGTGTACGCTCAAAACGACTTTCTTAAAGGCCAGGTTGTAGGGCGGCTTTTTGGAGCAAACACAACTCGCACTAGTGATACCCTCACTAGCCAATACTTTGAGCAGCGTCTTATCCCTTTTTTGATTTATCAACCCAAGCTTTTTAACGGAAAAGCCACATTGCGTGCTTCGTTCGAAATTGACTGGACCTGGGGCGATGCAGCCTACGGCGTGGGTGGTAATTTTGGATCGGCAATATCCGCCGATCAGGTAAACATGCAAACACAGAATTTAGAACTGGAACTGAACCCCTTTAAAGGATGGTTTGTAAATCTTGGATTACAACGTATGTTCGACACGCCCTGCAATCCCTACAAAACCATGTTCGATAAAATGACCCAAACCGGTTACCGACTTGCCTATTTTGGCACCGATGGAGTAGGAATTACCGTGCGCAAAGAGTGGGATTTTTCCAGAATTAAAGCAGGCTACTACAAGTTATATGAAAATTACGTGCATCTCGATGACGATGTTACTCTTTTTGAGCTTACCGGGGAAAAAGACGTATCAAAAACATGGAAAATTGGTGGATCAGTTCACTATGTAAAAGACAGGGCTTCAGGGGCTGGCGGCGTATCTATTCTCAGTCAGGGATTAAACAGCTTGTTGGCGACCCACAACGGTGTCTATAAATTCAATTACGGTGAGGTGGACTACAAAGCCGATATTTTCTGGTTGGGAACATTTTTTGGTCGCAATACCGAACACGTTATTGATCCCTGGATGATAACCGGTTTTGTAATGACAAACGTAGGCATGGCCGATACCTTGACCAATAAAAACGTTTCAAAAAGCGAGTGGTCGCGGGCAACTGACATTTTTGGTTTTTCTGGAAACCTGCGCGTGTCATATCGTTATGGACAAACAACCTCCGACAATGTAACAGTGGATTTGCTTTACACATCGGGCGACAGCGATGGCCTTAAAGACGGAAAATATTCGGGTGTTATTACAGGAAATCAATGGGGCGCTCCGGGAGCCATGTTTATCAGCTCGGGTGCCTATCTTCTTATGCCACACGCAAACGTTGTAAACCGCTTTACCCCCGCAATTATGGATATTTCAAATATGGGATACGGACTTACTGCCGCCACCCTCAACGTGTCAAAAGGAATTATTCCCCATAAACTAAACGCCAAAATCGGAACAGCCGTTGCACTTAGTAACGTTGAGCCATTTGGGGGTGGAATGCTCATGGGAAATGAAATAAACGGAAATGTGGCCTACAACTTTGGGCCATTCATGAGCCTTGAACTCCATAGCGCTTATCTTATGCTTGGCGATTTTTACGATTCAAAGCAAAGTTCCTACGGTAGTCCGGTGAATGGAGACCTCGACAAACGTCCCGTAAATCCATGGACAGCGTTTTTAGTTTTTAAATGGCTTATGTTTTAAGGTTTAACTTCAGAAAAAAGAGACGACAATGAAAAATTTAGCAATCATTTGTTTGACAGTTAGCTTTGCATTCATAAGCAGTTGTACAACACCGTATGCCAAACTATCGAAGATGAAAACAATGGACGAAATGCAGTATTTACATACAGTCAGGAAAATCCATTTGCCGGCAAGCGGCTACGATATAGCCTATACCGATGAGGGAAAAGGCGAGAAAACCATTATTTTTATACACGGTCTGGGAAGCTATTTGCAAGCCTGGACACGAAATGTTGAGGAGTTGAAATCGAACTTTCGTTGCATTTCCATCGATCTCCCCGGATACGGAAAGTCGGGCAAACAGCCCCATAGTGGCGAAATGACGTTCTATGCCGGAATCGTAAACGAACTAATAAAAGAACTGGGATTGAAGAATGTTGTACTTGCCGGACATTCCATGGGTGGACAAATCTCAATAACCACATCGCTTTTGTACCCACAGGTGGTTGAAAAACTCGTTTTAGTAGCTTCGGCAGGATTCGAGCGATTCAATAAAGGGCAAAAGCAATGGTTTCGCGATGTAATGACATTCGATGGCGTTCGTTTAACAACAACAGAAGCCATTCAAAATAACCTGGCAACCAATTTCTATCGTCAGCCAGCCGAAGCCGAATTTATGGTAACCGATCGCATCAGCATGCGTACAGCCAACGATTTTGATGGCTATTGCTATGCTGTGGTTCAGTCTGTTAACGGAATGATAAACAATCCTGTAATTGATTATCTGCAGGACATTAAAGTGCCAACCCTGATTTTGTTTGGCGAAAACGACAACCTCATACCAAACCGGTTTCTGAATCCGGGACGCACCGCTGATATTGCCAATTATGGTGCCTCGCAAATCAAAGACAGCAAACTGGTAATGGTTCCAAAATGTGGCCATTTCATGATGTTTGAACGACCCGACGTGTTTAACAGCGAAGTAAGCACATTTCTGAGTGGAAAATAGACATGGACAAATTTGAATTTGGCAAAAATTGTATCATCACGTATCTACCCGATGTTGGAGCTGTGCAGGTAGAATGGTTTGAACTACCACCAACCGATATTTTCCGGAAAGGATGCAATGCCGTTTTAGAGATGTTGATGGAGAAAAAAGTATCGAAAGTTTTGGTCGATAACACACACGTAAAACTATTTGCACTCAAAGACCAACACTGGCTGAACGATGACTGGTTGCCCAGGGCCGAGAAAGCCGGGTATCGTTATTCGGCAACCGTGCTGGGCGATTCCGACGCTTTCGTAAAATTTGCCTCGCAAAGCATTGCCGGAAAACGCGATAAATCGAAGTTTATAAGCAAATTTTTTAAAACCAAACAAGAGGCTGTGGTTTGGTTTAAATCGTTATAGGAAAAGACGTTGCATGTTGTAGAGACGTTGCATGCAACGTCTCTACAACATGCAACGTCAATACAGAAATCCTCCTATTCAAATCCTTTGTATTGTTCAAAAATATATCCTATCTTCAAATCGTCAATAGAAATAGGATTCAATGCGGAATAAACTCGGAACATTTTCGGAATTTGCCAAAGCGCTCTATCCCCACGAATTAGATTATTTGATTTCGGTGCAGCAATTTACCAAGCCTGAAAATCTAAAGATTTTAAACCTGATCCACTATAATTCGCGAAACCCGCTAAATCCCATTCCTTACGACTCAAGCCTCGACAAGCGGACCTACTCGTACCTTAAGAACTGGATTGAAGAAACCCTTAACAAGGTTGATGTTGACAAATTCTACGACTGGCTTCTGACAATTGAACAGAGCGTCATGTCCGATTCCATTTCTCCGGAACAAGAACGCGCCTTAATGGAACAGGTCGAGCAAATAAAACCATCGCAATATTACTTTATCCGGTTTTACCAGGTTTTACAACACTATCGCGACTATTTACTGGTGCGGAACCGAATCCGCTATTTTACTCAAATCTCGGAGTTTTTAGAGTTGCATAACGCGGCGTACCACAAGGCTCAGAAATTAAACAACGACATGAATCAGGCTGCCGAGCATGTTGTAAAACAGCTTGCTGCCAACGTCCATGAATACAGGAGTTGGGAAATGCTGTTTAAAGACATTTATTTCGATTCGACCCTCGATGGATACACACGTTACCGCGCCGTTGTCCGATTGACAATTCTCTACTACACAAACCGCGATTTTGTTCCCTTGTCAGAGATATACACGCATCTTGATTTGCAATTTAAAACCGATTGTTTTTATTCGAAACGCATTTTGGCCAACTATTATCACAATCGCGCCATGATGCACTCCAAGCTCAAAGAGTTTGAGGTAGCGGAGAAATACGGGTTTTTATCGATTCGACAAAAAAACAGCGATTTCTTGTTTTATTTGGTAAGCCTTTGTGATATCTTGTTGCGAAAAAAAAACAATGCGCTGGCCTTGCAACTCATGACTGAGTCGATGCCTGAGTTGAAGAAGAGCAACAATTTTCATGGCAAGATCGGGTTTTCCTCTTTTTACATAAAAACCCTGTTGGCCAACAATATGGCCGAAAAAGCAGCCGCCTATGCTACCAATTATTTCGAAAGCTACAAAAAAGAGATTTTTCAATTCCGCTGGCATTTATATTTTTCGGTCTATGTAGAAGCCCTTTTAACGGTGGAGAAATATAGTCGGATTGTTTCTCTGGCACGAAGGTATAAGTTGGTATCAAAAGAGAAACAGTTTTTGGGCAAGGCAGCCTACCTTCCCATCCTTGCCTGGTACACAGCACTTGCTGAATACATGGAGGGCGATTTGTCGAAAGACGCATTTAAAGAAATTATTTTGGGCAATGCCAAACCGGCCATGGAAAACATGTACAAGTCGCAACGAATTATGGAACTGCTCGACATTCTCGAGTTTGCCATTCCCGATATTATCAAAGAAATAAAGGACGAGCTCAGAACTGATTTATAGAAAAAAAACCCAGGTAGTAAGACCCAGGTTGTTTTAGTGTCAAGAAGGAGACTTTCTAGAATTTAAACGTCAACCCTCCAAAAATTTTGATGAGCGATTGCGGAGCCCGTGGTTGAATCCAGATAGACTCGCCATATGGTGCTGAACCGTAATGCTTTGTATCCAAAACATTGTCAACAGCAAGATTGAAAATCAAGCCTTTTGTAATCCGATATCCCAGATTTGTATAAAGAATGAAAGCTCCAGGAATGGTTTTGTCGCCGGCATAATAGCTATTACTGGTAGCGGTCCAAATATCGCTGTAGTAGCGGGCTGTGAGCGAAGCAAAGAACTTCTCACTGTTATAGGTTATGTTAGTATTGAGTTTATGCCGGGAAACTTTCGGAAGACTGGCATCGGTTTCCTTGTCCTTTCCATCGATATAACTGTAGCCCAATGAAAACAACAAACTGGAGACCTGATAATTAATATCCAATTCAATGCCTTGAGAATAAATTTCCCCGAGGTTGCCGTTTATTTCCACAAAACCAGAATTTGGACTCTCTGCAATCAGTGTTCTCATGGGATTGTAGTACGGATAATTTCCCTCCTGGTTTGGTGCTGCAATGGGTCGGATAATATCTTTCATATCGTTGCGAAACAAGCTTGTCCTGACCGACATCGATTTGTTCAGGAAGTAAATGGCGCTGAATTCGGCTGAGGTCAACTTCTCGGGCTTTATATTCAGGTTTGGAATGTGCATAGCGTAAGGGTTTGCCCAGTTTTCCCAACGATAGTAATTGGAAGGTGCAATGTAAGCAGTTCCAACCATGGCTTTCAGTGTTAGGTTTTCCAAAGTCTTATAAACCACACCAAGTCGTGGATTAAAGGTTTCTTTGTAAATGCTGTTATAGTCGAAACGTCCACCGGCAGTTATTGTTAAGCTTTCAAAGGGCTTTATTTCAGCCTGTAAATAAGATCCGATGTTTGAAAAATTCCGCTCCCCAAAAATGGAATCTTTTAGCCCCAGCAAACCAAAAACATTACCGTTGGCATCGACAAAGGGACGAAGATCATCCTCTAAACCAGCATCCAAATGGTAAGGCTCGGTCAGGTTTTGTGTTTTTGGAAACGACACAACATTGTCGAACGATAAACCAGCTATGACATTAATCATTTGGTTAATTTTCCAATCGGCCTTTACAGCACTCTGAATATAGCCCGAATAACCGTACTTGTAACCGGGAGTACCGGTGTCCAGTATTCCGTCATGTCCAGGCTGACCATCCGCTCCAATATCATCGGTCGGGATAAAGAAGTTTGATGCCGGATTAATGGTGTAATCACCAACAGTAACCGTGGCGTCAAGGTCAAGGTTATCGTTGCGCAAGAGTTCGTAATTTCCATATAAATGCCGGATATCTTGTCCCCACACATTATTCTTAACGTAGGCATAATTCGAAGGAATCGTAGTAGGAGCGTTGGACTCAAGTTGATGTTGCCAATCGAATCCAATGGTTAGTTTTTTGTATCTAATTTTTCCTATCATGTTCCAGTTTTTAATGGGATAGATTTTCTCTAATTTTCCCAATTCCCCACCATATTCGTTCACTGGCTGATAATCAATGGAATCCTTATAGTGTTTGTGGTACGGAAAATCGCGACCGTTGTACATTCTTCCATAAAACAAAACATCAACATCATCGCCCATTTTTTTACCAAAAGTCATACTGGCGTCCACGGCCTGTGTTGAAACATAACCAACGCTGGTTGACATACCGTCAACATCGTCGCCGTCCTTTGTAATAAGGTTAATAACACCGGCATAAGCATCGGCACCATAGAGGGCAGATGCAGGGCCATAAACAATTTCAATTCGTTTGTAAATATTCAATGGTAGGTTGTGTCCAAAAATAAACCGCTCTCCGGTTATGGGGTTTTGGCGATGGCCATCCTGTAAAACAAGAATTTTTTGGTTTCCTTCAACACCACGAATGGTTGCCAGGGTTTTTACCTCGCCCTGAACATCGTAAGAAACATCAATACCGGTAACGGCACGGAACATGTCTTTCAAATCGCGCCACCCGAAAAGTTCAATCTGTTGGGCAGAATAACTGATTACGGTTGCAGGTGCGTCGGAAATTTTTTGGGCTTTTTTCGAGGCCGTCGTAATTTCAATGTTTAGCAAATCTTCGAGGCTCATCTCCATCAAATCTGCATCATCTATCTGTGCGCTTAAAGACGAAAGGCTGGCCGACAGAATCGCTGTTAACACAATTCTTTTCATATTTTCCTAGTTTAGTCGGTTGTACTTGGTATCAGTTTTAGCAAATATACTAAATCTGCTCTACAAACCTACAATTTTGATCTTCAAAATGTTTAATTTATAGTTGGTTAGAAAGTATCGCCGGGAATAAAAAAAACAACCGTCGTATTAAGAATCAAACAGTTAACGAAATGTTAATTCCTAAAATAACAAACACTTGCTGGCATTTTTTCACATTGGCTTAACCATAACTTATAGTTGGTTGCCTACTTTCGCTGCGAATATCGAACCTTGAAGGCAGATTTAAACCCTGTTGCACATTAAATAACAAGACTTTGGATAGTTTGTAAAAAAAATGTTGTACCTTTGTGTCCTTTTTCATTAATTAAATTTTACGTTTATGAGAGTAAGAACTTTACTATTAACACTTATGATTGCAGGCTTGCTGTTTAGCGGGCAGAGTGCAATCTCGCAACCTTTGTTGGTTGAAAACTTCGAATACACCGAAGGAACAACCTTGGTCAGCAATGGCTGGACTGCGCACAGCGGTGCAGGCACAAACTCACCTGCAGTTGTATCCCCCGGACTTACATATCCCAATTACATGGGAACGGGAATTGGTCTGGCAGCCAGTATGGTAAAAACCGGAGAGGATTTAACCAAAGTCATTGAAGGACAATCAACAGGAAGCGTTTATGCTGCCTTTATGGTTAAAATCAGCGATGCAGGAACGGGTGACGCTGGCGATTATTTCTTTCATTTTATAACAGAAGGATCGACCACCTTCAGGGGTCGCGTATTTGTAAAGAAACACGCAACAGAACCCAAACTGGCATTCGGGATTTCAAAAGGAGCCAACGGAGCATCAGCAACCTGGACAGGCTTCAACTATGATCTTAACACTGTTTATCTGTTAGCACTGAAATATGAATTTATTTCAGGAGATACCAATGACGCATGTTCGTTATTCATTAATCCGGTTCCTGGTGAAGCCGAACCCACAGCTACCGTAGTTAGCGGTACAGAAACCACATCTGATTTTACAAACCTTAACGCAATTGCTTTAAGACAAGGAAACTCAATTGAAGGTAGTGTTTTGGTGATTGACGGCATTCGGGTTGCAACAACCTGGGCAGAAGCAGTAAAACTTGCCGGTAGCGTTGAAGACACTCAAGCACCTGTTGCTTCTTTTGAGCCTGCAAATGGAACTACAAACGTGGCTCTTAGCATAGTGCCAACAATTACTTTCAACGAACCCATTTTCAAAACCGATGGTACAGAAATGATGGATGCTGATTTGGCAAGTCTTGTTTCTTTCAAAGATGGAGATGAAAACGATGTTGAATTTGATGCCACCATCAATTTCTCAAAAACTGTTATCACTATCAACCCCACAATAACCTTAACACAAAACACATTCTACACAATATCTATTGGGGCAGTTGAAGACGAGACCGGTAACGAAAGCCTGACACAAGCCACATCGTTTACAACCTTGTCAACAAACCCGGAAATTGCCATTACAAGCCCTGCAAACAACGCCGTTATCATGGGTGGTGACGTGACCATTGAACTGTCTGTTTCCAACTTTACTGTGGGTAACCCTGGAACCGGAGCCGACGGACACATTCACTACACCGTTGATGGTGGTAGCGTTGTAATGAAATATGATACCAATCCTATTGTACTTACAGGCTTAAGCATGGGATCGCACGCAGTAATTGTTGAACTTGTTGATAATGATCACCTTTCATTTGATCCCCAAATTACAGCAACGGTAAATTTCACCACAACCGAAACCTCAGAAGGCGAACTGTTCATTAGCGAATATATTGAAGGAAGCTCGAGCAACAAAGCCATCGAGATTTTCAATCCAAATCCTTTCCCTGTCGATTTAACGGGGTATTCACTCAAACTGTTCTCTAACGGATCGACAGAACCAACTAACCCTGTGGATTTAACGGGAACAATCGCCGCAAATGGGGTTTACATTGTTGCAAACGCAAGCGCAGTTGCCGAAATATTAAACATTGCCAACACCACATCAACAGTTACTTTCTTTAACGGAGATGACGCTGTCGGATTGTTCAAAAACAATGTTTTAATTGATGTATTTGGCCTTATTGGAACCGATCCCGGAACAGCATGGGATGTAGCAGGTGTAGTTGGTGCAACATTAGATCACACTCTGGTTCGTAAATCGCATATTTCACAAGGCAACCTTGATTGGGCACAACAGGCCGGAACAAATGCAGACAACAGCGAGTGGATTGTTTACCCCAACAATACATTTAGCTATTTGGGTTCACATCAGTTTGGACTTAACACCGAAACCGATATCCTTTCATTTAGCCTGCCACAACAAACCGGCAATGCTACAATCAACCCAACAGCCCACACCGTAAGCATTGAAGTGATTTATGGAACCGACGTAACAGCACTTGTTCCCGTATTCACCCTTTCTGGTGGTGCTACTGCTAACGTTGGAGGCGTAGCTCAAACATCGGGTGAGACAGTAGTTAATTTTGCCTCTCCTGTTACCTACACGGTCGTTGCTCAAAATGGAACAATCACGCAAGATTGGACTGTAACTGTAACTGTTTCATCAAGTCAAAGTACCGAAGCTGAGATTTTAACATTCACAATTCCTAATCAAGTTGGTAATTCTGTCATCAGTTCATCAGAAGGAACTGTTCAAATTACAGTTCAACCGGGTGCAGATGTTACCGCACTGGTACCAACTATAACTGTTAGTAATGGTGCTACAATCAATCCTGAGTCAGGTGTTGCGCAAAACTTTACAACCCCGGTTACCTATACTGTAACAGCTCAAGATGGCACCACTACAAAACAATGGATCGTTAGCGTTGTATTCCAAAGCCTTACAACAATTTACGATATTCAGTACACTACTGCTACCAATGGTAATTCTCCGCTCTTGAACCAAATTGTAACAACCTCGGGTATTGTAACCGCCATCCACGGAACTGCCGGATTCTACATCCAGGACGGCACCGGGTTATGGAACGGCATTTACGTGTACAAAGGAACACAAGCCATTACACTTCCCGCTGTCGGCGACGAAATAATACTTCGTGCAAAAGTTGTTGAGTATTACAACCTTACAGAGATGAAAGATATTGAGCTGATTACTGTAGTTTCTTCAGGAAACGAACTGCCAGCGCCATTGGCAATAGTAGCAGCAGATGTAACCGAAGGAACAGAAGGTATTTTAGTTCGTGCCGAGTACTTCACTTGCGTACATGATGGTTCGGGCAACTATTGGACGTCAAAATATGTACATGCTGATGCTCCAACCGATACGCTTTTGGTTTTCCGCCAAATGTACCCCAATTTCTTGCCATTTGTTGGTAAGCGTTATCATTTCACAGGTGTTATAGCCTTTGATTTTGGAGCATTCAAAATTGCCCCGCGTGGAGCAAGTGATGTAACCGAGTTGGACGAGAACCTTGCCCCTGCCATTACCGACATTGCTATTTATCCGGAAACACCAGTAACAGGATCCGTAACTTATGTTCAGTCAACCATTACCGACGACGGTGGTCCCGAAAACATTACTAAACATTTCTTCTATGGTTTCGATGAGGAAGAAATTACAAACGAGCTCCCACTCACCCCGATTGGGGTTCAGGGAACCCGCTTCCTGGTTACCATTCCGGCTCAAAGTGCTGCAACTCCGGTATACTTCCGTATTGTTGCCAATGATGGCGACCTGGAAACAGAATATGTTGGAAGCTTCGACATTATTGCTGGTATTGAAGAAGGCCTAGTTTCAGAACTTTCATTGTTCCCGAACCCAGCCAGCGACAAACTGTTTGTAAATGTTAATGCGTCTGCAACGTATTCGGTTTCGAACATTGCAGGACAGAAACTGATGGAAGGTTTATTCGTTTCAGGTCAAAATGAAGTTAACCTGACTAACCTAAACGATGGATTCTACATTATAACAATTGTTACAGGAAATGGCACAGTAAACGCCAGTACGTTTATTAAGAAGTAATAACCTATTTCCAATATAAAGGGGGCTGTCTAAAAAGGCAGCCTCTTTTTTTTAGTGTATTGCATTTGAATA
>JBBISE010000112.1:0-12144 GCA_037441445.1 Salinivirgaceae bacterium | reverse complement strand
TTAATCATGCTCTTGTGTGTCGAAAAATCGGTTGTCGGCATGGGCGTTTCATGTCCGTTCCCTGCACATGGATAAAAAGTGGTCGGCGGCGTGTTTTAAAAATGTTTACACATAAAAAAATACCATTTATTACTTGATTGGTAGCACTATGTTATTGCAGCTAATGGGAAAGTTCTATTCTGTTGCAAACACCATGTGCCCGATATATAGCGTTTTATGATTTACTGTCGTGTTTTGAGACCATTGGTATGCTTTCGAATTTCCATAGTTTTCACAAAAGAGTGAAATTCTAATATGTTCTTCTCGTCAACCCCAACGTAGCAACAAGTATTTTCAGAAAATTTACTCAGCAAATCCTATAAGAGAGCCATAAAAGGATTAAATTTGTATGCAAATATTTTTGCTGCGGAATTAAGGAACTTTTATTTATCCCACCGGTCGATTTCGACGAATCTAAGGTTCCGGTAATAAACCCATGGGAGTCACTATCGCATTTTATTCTTCCTGCTGCCTCTGTGTATCTGGGTTTAATCCCTCCGGCTGAGTTTGTCAATCCATCAATGAAAGTATAATTTTACTCCCTAAGTAATATGAATTACGCAATTCTGTATAACAACCAAACTATCGGGTTGTCCGAAATTCCCGAGACCAGCTACAGAGTGTTTTTTGACACCAACGTCGATTTACTTTCTGATAATGTTGAACGTCATTGCGTTAACTATTTTGGCTTTAAAACCGGGGATAAAATCAAACTCTATTGCTGCATCGCCGATGACGAATCACATCAAATTTACATTTCAAGTTGTTTGGTGCATTCCTTCGAAAATCTTAATTCATTCATATCCAGGTTCTTGTCGTTCGAGAAGTTTGAACGCGAGATTCATGTAAATTTTGGCGTCAGCTTTAAGGGCCATCCTTGGCTAAAACCGGTACGATATTCATTTAATAGATTTGATAAAACAAAGACCATAGCCAATTATCCGTTTTTTAGTATAGAAAGCGAAGAAATGCACGAGGTGGGCGTTGGTACAATACACGCAGGTGTAATCGAGCCAGGGCATTTCCGGTTTATTTGTAATGGCGAGCAGATTTTACATCTCGAGATTCAGTTAGGTTACCAACATCGGGGCATTGAACAACTTTTTATTGATAAAAAGACCTTGGTGCAATGTACAACATTGGCCGAAAGCATAGCCGGCGACACCGTTGTAAGTCACACTACCGCTTTTGCCCAGGTTTGGGAAAGTATGTGTGGCTTTGTTCCTTCCCGCGATATTTAGTTTTCCAGAACCTTAGCACTCGAGGTGGAGCGCATGGCAATTCACGCCGGAGATCTCAGTGCCATTTGTACCGATATTGCCTATCAACTGGGGAGTTCGGTTTTTGGAAGGTTACGCACGCCCATGGTCAATTACATGCAAGAATGGGGCGGCAACCGGCTATCGAAAGGATTGATCCGGCCGGGATACAACAAATTTCCATTTACTCCGGCACTGGGAAAAAGGATTACTCAGGTTTTTGATGAATTTGAACCCGATTTTATCGAAATGTGCGACGAACTGTTCAACCTTCCCAGTGCACTTTCTCGTTTGGAGCGCACCGGAGTTGTGTCATACGAGGATGTGAAATCCATAGGTACCGTTGGCATGTCGGCTCGCATGAGTGGGTTTGAGCGCGACATCCGAAAATCGCATCCCTTTGGACTATATCCCGAACTCAATCACGAGCCCATTTTAAAGGATCATG
The DNA here is from genome assembly GCA_037441445.1 of Salinivirgaceae bacterium. GTDB lineage: Bacteria > Bacteroidota > Bacteroidia > Bacteroidales > Salinivirgaceae > JAAYQU01. The sequence goes on along the minus strand of JBBISE010000112.1, from coordinate 10,398 downwards.
GCGATGTTTTATCCCGTGCCCAAATTCGCCGTGATGAAGTGCGTCAATCATTACAATATGCAAGGAAACTGATAGCGAATATTCCCGACCCCGTTCCACACTATTTTGAAAAGCGAACCCCGAAGCCCAATTCGTTTACCATTTCACTTGTTGAGGGTTGGCGTGGTGAAATTTGCCATTGTGCAATAACCAACACAAGTGGCGAACTTACCCATTACAAAATCAAAGACCCTTCGTTTCACAATTGGTTGGCATTGGCCCTGGCCGTTCGAAACAACGAAATTTCCGATTTTCCTATTTGCAATAAGAGTTTTAACCTCTCATATTGCGGACACGACCTATAACCCCCAAAAAAAATCAGACTATGCTCGACAATATCAGGATTTTATATCATCAGGGAAAACAATTTATCCCAAACGTGCCTACTGCCAAAGTTCCCGGAATCTTTAGGGGCAGGCCTATCATATCGAACGAAAAAGTAGATGAGAATGTCTGGGTTGATTTATACCCAATGGGAGCTATTTCGGTAAATCCCGTAAGTATCGATTTGGGAAAATGTACCTTTTGTGGCGAATGTGCTTTACGGTTCCCGAAAAAAATTGAGTTCACTACCGATTATAAAATTTCAACAAACGAGCGTAATCGATTAATAATCAGAGAAGGCGATACCAATCCTATTGAAGTAAACCCTCGGACAGTACGGAAAGAGGTACATCGGGTTTTAGGGCAATCGCTTAAACTCAGACAAGTATCGGCAGCGGGCGATAACAGTTGTGAATGGGAATTAAATGCATCAAATAACGTTCAATTTGATTTGAGCCGCTTTGGGATTGAGTTTGTAGCTTCTCCCCGTCACGCAGATGGAATTGCCATTACCGGTCCCATTTCCGAAAACATGGCCGAACCCTTGCAAATTTGCTATGATGCTGTACCAGAGCCAAAGGTCATTGTATTGGTTGGTACAGATGCCATAAGCGGAGGAATTTCGGGTAGCAGTCCGGCCATTGACAGAAGTTTTCTCGATAAGTATCCCATTGATCTGTATATCCCTGGAAATCCGGCACATCCCTTGACAATTATCAATGGACTTTTCGATTTAACACGAAAAAAGAAATAAAAGGTCAAAAAAACCAACAATTTCATTTATTTTTATTGCCTCAATTTGGTCAGGAACGTTTTTCCTACAAAAAAGTAACAATAATCGTAGATGAAATTTCCAAAACTTACCCTTCAGACAAAAATTCTCCTCGGGCTTATCCTTGGCATTTTGTATGGTTTAGTGGCCATTCACTTCGAATTGGGCAATATTACTCAGGATTGGATTAAACCCTGGGGGACTATTTTTATCCGTTTGCTTAAATTGCTGGCCATCCCTTTAATTTTTGTCTCGTTAGTACAAGGTATTACCAGCATGACCAACATATCGCACCTTTCTAAGTTGGGAATAAAAACGTTGGCGTTGTATTTGGTCACTACAGTGATAGCCATATCGATTGGGTTAGTTGCTGTAAATATAATAAAACCAGCGCGTTCCTTTCCCAGTGAGCAGCGAGAGCAATTAATGGTAGCCTATCAGGATCAAATAGCAAATACCTCTCAATTGCCTGCTGTAGGAGCTAAATCGCCCTTGCAGACGTTAGTTGACATTGTTCCTGAAAATATCGTTGGATCGGCATCCGACAATCGAAATATGCTTCAAGTCATATTTTTTGCTTTTCTGTTTGGTATTTCCATTGTTATGGTAGGGCGGGAGAGGGCCAAGCCGGTAATTGACTTTTTCGATGCCGCTAACCACGTTTTTATAATCATGGTCCAGTTAATTATGAAATATGCTCCGTATGGTGTTTTTGCCCTTTTCGGTTCGTTGTTGGTCGAACTAGCCGGCGATTCAGGCTCGTCCATGTTTTCCCTTCTGGGGGCACTGGGATTGTACGCATTGACTGTTATTGTTGGCCTTTTATCGGTTCTGCTGTTCATTTACCCAATTCTAGCCCATTTCTTTGCTAAAATGTCATTTAAAAAGTTCCTGAGAGGTATTTTCCCTGCCCAATTGGTAGCCTTTACAACCAGTTCCAGTGTGGCCACGCTTCCGGTAACTATGCAGACATGCGAGGAGAACCTGAAGCTGAAACCTTCAATTGTGTCCTTTGTTTTACCGGTAGGAGCCACGGTAAACATGGATGGAACCTCACTTTATCAGGCTGTTGCCGCTGTTTTTATTGCCAATGTTTTTGGATTTGATTTGACATTTACCCAACAACTGTTAATAATTTTGACAGCCACTTTGGCATCCATTGGTTCTGCAGGGGTTCCCAGTGCCGGTGTTATTATGCTAATTATTGTTTTGGAAGCAATTCATGTACCCGCAGCTGGAGTTGCCCTGATTCTGGCTGTGGATCGACCGCTGGATATGTTGCGTACTGTGGTTAATGTAACAGGGGACTGCCTTGTTTGCTCTATTGTTGACAGGTCAGAGACCGTAAAGGACGTTCAATGAAAATGGGAAATCTGAATTATGAAAAAAGCACTTAAACAGGCTGTAATTGCCTCAATAATTATAACAGTAATAGCAACGGCATTCAATTTGTATGAAACCGTAGCGTTCACAGAAGTACTAAAAATGGCGATAATTGTCTTTTTGGTTTGGACGGTACTGATATTTTTCCTATTATGGCTCTTACGAATAAAAAAATCATAACACAGAAAACTATGGCAAGCGTTAAACACCTTAAGAAATTCATCAATGCAATTGTTGACGAAATTAACTACGATATTGAACTCTATGTAGGGCTCAACCTCGACAAAAACCATTTCGAAGCTCAGGAGTTGTACGAGGAAGTGTACAACACCCGTAACAAATATTTAGAGAAAGTAAATGAAAAAGGGTTAGACAAAGTTGGGTTTAAAAAATTGATCGACGAGTTTTTACACGATATACATGCCCTTAACGAAAAACTTTGTAAACTGATAGGTAAATCATAATCAGCATTTTTCGATTTAGTAAAGCGTCCGTAATAATCTGTTACGGGCTTTTTTTGCGTTTGCCGGGTTTACAACTGGCACTCTATTTTTTCTTCATGGTTGCATAAACCTGTATAATACAACTCCACTTAACCACTTTAAGAAAAGCATGCGCCTGAATATTTTCTGGTCTAAGGCAATCCAACATTCATAAAATTTAAATCGTCAAAACAATAAAACCAATAAATTTGCGTCTTTTAACGTGTTTATCAATCGGGCATGATACGAAAAACCACCATTCTAGTTAGCTGTTTTCTGTTATTTCAAGTTACTCAGGTTGCAGGGCAGAGCACCGAATTGTTAAAAAAAGCCTCGGTTGATCTTCGTAACCTGTTCATTTCCATGAGGGATACGAATGATTATCAACATAGAGTTTACCTAAGCGCCAAAGCGGAAGTATTGTTGGATTCTCTGCTTTCAAAGCCCGAATCGTTTCAATTCCCTTTCGATACCCTGAAAAATGTCATTACCTGCATGTATTCTGATGATAAATTGTGTCGGATAATAAACTGGAATATACCCAATCCTGATGCGACCTACAAGTATTACGGTTATATCCAGCACTACAACAAGAAAGAAAAAATTGTAACTACCACAAAATTAATTGACAACCATCAATTGATTCAAAATCCGGAAAGAGCGACCGTAAAAGCCAATACTTGGTTTGGTGCTTTGTACTACGAAATTATACCCACTCGTATAAGCAGGAAAGAGGTTGTTTATGTTCTTCTAGGGTGGGAAGGATATTCGTTAAATGCAACCCGGAAAATTATTGATGTTGTATATTTTACCGGTGGCAAACCAACTTTTGGAAAAGACATTTTTGAAATTTCGAAAAATGCACAAAAACGGGTAATTTTTACCTATAATTACCGCGCAAAAATGAGATTAAGCTGGGATCGCAATTTGGGGATGATCGTTTTTGACAGGTTAGAAAAAATACCAACCTTACCCCAAACCATGGAAGGAAACATGGCTCCAAGCATGATAGTTGATGCCCTTGACTGGGACGGTTCAGCCTGGAAAATAAAGCAGGGAATTGAGTTAACTCCACCTACAGGCAAAAAGAAAAAGCGTAGCAAACCATATCCATATTAGTTATGAGCAAAAGGAACAACATCTACATCGTCGATTCTGACAATGAATACCGACAGGAATTGGTTAGTCAGTTTGCCACTGCAGTAGAAGACTACAAACTTTGCGGAGTAAAAAGCCTGAGCGAAATAGATCAGCTTTTCATTAACGGCAGAATCAAACACGGGAAAAATTATTTGGTTGTTGCCAGTGAGCAATTTGAGAAAAATGGCCACCCTTTATCCGAAACCGTGCAACGCTACTCGAGAAACCACTCTGTCCAACAGATAATTGTCTATGCTCCAAATGTGGAAAATGTTGACGCGAAAGTCAACTCAATTCCTTCGAAAAAACTGAAGGCAATAGCCCAGAACGATTTTACGTTTTACCGGGTTCAGAATATTATTCGCAATGCTATTAATTTATCGGAATATAACAACGCCCGCCTGGGTTTTGCCATAAGCCTTACTCTTTTTGCCGTTCTGGTTGTGTGGTTTTATATGGTTTAAATTACTGACCATGAACGGAATGCCACCGCTCTACAATTCGTTTGCCGTCTTTGATGCTTCTCTTTAACCAAAGTTCCAAAACTTCGGTACGCTGTTCGTTTGTGAGAGGCCAACTAACCGACAACTGCCTGATGCGCATTGAAAAATACTGCAAAATAATAGCCGCCGACACCGATATATTTAAACTTTCTGTAAAACCATACATCGGGATTTTCAAATATTCATCGGCATTTTCCAAAGCGGTGGAGCTAAGTCCCTTTAACTCAGAACCAAACATCAGTACAAATGGACCCTTTGCAATATCAAAATCGGGCAACGAACAATCGTCCTTGTGAGGCGTGGTGGCAACAATTCTGAATCCCTGGTCTCGTAACTTCTGCATACAGTTTAATACCGAATTTTTTCCGCTGTAACGCTGAATATTCAACCATTTGTCCGAACCCATGGTGATTTCTTTATCGGGTTGAAATTGGTTCCTTGATTCAATAACATACACATCTTGAATCCCGAAACAATCACAGCTGCGGATGACAGCGCTTGCATTGTGGGGTTGGTAGATATCCTCCAGCAAAACGGAAATGTATTTTGTGCGATTTATTAAAACTTTCTCAAGGGTTGTTTTCCTTTCTTCGGTTATGAAATTCAACAGATATTCAACCAATGCCTCGTTGCCCATAGCAAAACTATTTTTCTGTCTTAGACTATTCATATACTTTCAGGCTATGAAAGAACCACAATATTACAAAAAAATAACGACCCGCAAGAAAATGAAAATATTTTGTTGTGAAAATGCCCCGAAGCCTTTAAAAATAATTCTATCAGCACTTTTTTTACTATTTTTGTACTGAGAACCGAATCGGTTTATCAACACATCCTAAAAGAGTAAAGCGGACTTTTATGGCAGAGAACCAAATTAACAATGTGGCAGTTATTAAGCAAATGGTTTGTTCAGTACCAGCCCTCCCCATGAGAATTAAACCTTCCGAGCAATCGGAGATGGTATCGCAAGTATTGTACGGTGAAGTGGTAGATGTTATTGAACAAACCGGAAATTGGACAAAAGTTGTTGTCATATTCGACAATTACCAAGGTTGGGTTGATACAAAAGCATTGCGCGATATTTCAGTCCAGGATTTGTCGGTCAAGAATATCGTCCGATCGTTGTTTAAAGACCATACGGATTCTGAAAGAAAGCTGCTGTTGCCTGCCGGCGCAGAAGTAGCAGAAACCCCCGATGAGCTAAAGACGAAAGAACCAAATGCCATTGATATTATTGAAACAGCACGGATGTTTCTGGGAATACCGTACTTGTGGGGAGGTCGATCTTCATTTGGGATTGACTGTTCCGGATTTGTGCAAACGGTCTTTAAAGTCAATAACCTAAAACTTCCCAGAGATGCCCGACAGCAAGTTTCACATGGTCAGACAATCGATTTTTTTGACATGGTCCAACCTGCCGATTTAATATTTTTTGGTGACCCTGCAAAAGATGTTACTCATGTTGGGATCGCTTTGGGTGACAATCAAATAATTCACGCCTCGGGGTTGGTCAGGATCGATTTAATTAACCATCAGGGTATTTTTAATCAGGAAATAAAAAAATACACACATCAGTTGAGAGTTATAAAGCGCTTATTGCCTTAATACATGTCCTATACATATGAGTATCCTCGCCCGGCTGTAACGGTCGATATAGTTTTGTTCGTTGAAAATCAAAATAATATCTCCGTTTTACTTATTCAGAGAAAGAATCCGCCTTTTCAAAACCAGTGGGCATTTCCCGGTGGATTTATGGACATGGACGAAACCTTAATTGAGGCCGCATACCGCGAACTTTACGAAGAAACAGGAATTAAAGAGGTAAATCTAACACAATTTAAAACCTACGATGCTCTCCATCGCGATCCAAGGCACCGGACTTTGTCAACAGTGTTTTACGGTTTTGCAGGTAAAGAAATTGAAGCCATTGCCGGGGATGATGCCAAAAAGGCCCAATGGTTCTCAATTCGGGAATTACCTTTGCTGGCCTTCGATCACAATATTATTTTAAAGGATATTATACATTTCAATAATCTATAATTGACAATATTATATGCGTAAAATTGCAATACTGTTCCTATTCGGTATTTTTATTATTAGTTCAACCTTTGCCAAATCCAAAGGTGGTTATCGAGAATTTTCTGACGATATGGAAATGTCTGAAATAAACCCATTTATACCAGATACTGCAAACTTTTGGGTCGATTCGGTATTTCGTTCTCTAACCTTGCGCGAACGTATAGGGCAACTAATGATGGTAAGCGTCTATTCGCATCAGGGAAACGATCATTTAGAGCAAATTGCCCAATATGTAGAAAAATACAACATTGGCGGGGTCATTTTTATGAAAGGATCTCCTGTCAGGCAGGCTATGTTTACAAATTATCTGCAAGCGAAAGCAAAGACACCATTGTTGGTTTCCATTGATGGAGAGTGGGGTTTGGCAATGCGGCTGGATAGTATCCAGTCCTTTCCAAGGCAAATGATGCTTGGCGCCATTTCAAATGAGGGGCTCATTTACGACATGGGAGTAGAAGTAGCTCGTCAATGCAAGCTACTGGGAATTCATGTAAATTTTGCACCCGTTGTTGATATCAATAATAACCCAAAAAATCCAGTCATCAACAGTCGTTCTTTTGGCGAAGATAAAAAACAAGTGATACGTCGAAGTTTTGCTTACATGTCGGGGATGCAAGATAACGGTTTAATTGTTACAGCAAAGCATTTTCCGGGCCATGGAGATACTGATGTTGATTCCCATATCGATCTGCCAACATTGAACCACGACCGTAAACACCTGGAGCAAAATGAGCTATATCCATTTAAACACCTTATCCAATTGGGTTTAACCGGAATTATGGTTGCTCATTTGCACGTACCGGCATTGGATCCGGCAGCTTTGGTACCTGCAACACTATCGAAGGAAATTGTAACACATCTTTTAATTGAAAGATATGGTTTTCAAGGCCTTATATTTACAGATGCACTGAATATGGGAGGTGTTGCCAAGGCCTATCAACCAGAAGAGGCTGCTTTGCTGGCTTTCAAGGCCGGAAACGACATCTTACTTTTTCCACCTGATCTAGATAAAGCGATTGGCGGTATTGAAAAGGCAATCGAAAATAATGAAATTGATGAGCATGAACTAAATCGTAGGTGCAAGAAGATATTGGCTGCAAAACTTTACGCCCAATTGTATGATTATAAACCCATTGATGTTAATAGCCTCCGCTCTGATTTACAAACAAGCGAAACAGAATACCTCAATGAGGCCATTGCAGCCGAAGCGCTGACTGTTGTGGCAAACAAGAAGCGTATCCTTCCATTACAAGCACCCAATAGCGAGCCATTGGTAATAAATATTTCTGCACCCCAGCACGATAAGTTTGTTGAGCGACTCAAGAATTATTCTAAGGTTAACACCCTTAATGTAACTCAGCAGACTTCAATGCCGGAAAAGAATATGATTATTGAAAAAGCATCATTGCTCCCGCAGGTAATAGTCGCTTGGCATGGTTTGTCGCAGTACCCGTCAAAAAGCTATGGAGTTTCAAAGGGAATGACTGAATTTATCAATAATCTTTCAAAAAGGACAAAAGTAATATTAGTCATTTTTGGCAATCCCTATGTTTTAACACAACCTGTTGAATTCGAACAAATTGATGCCATTCTTGTTACGTATGAAGATACAAAATATACGCAAGATTATGCAGCCCAGATTATTTTTGGAGGAATTGAAGCTAAAGGTAAACTGCCGGTTACATCCGGAATCTTTAAAGCCGGAACAGGACTATCCACACCCAAAACCCGACTTGGATATGTACACCCAAGAATGCTTGGAGCAGATTTAACCAAACTGAATGAAATTGATGAATTAATGCGCGGTGTTATTCGCGAAGGAATGACCCCTGGAGCTCAGGTATTATGTGCAAAGAAAGGCTTTGTTTTTTACAGCAAGAATTTTGGTTATCATACCTGTGATTCGGTTGAGCCTGTAAATGAAGAAAGCATTTATGATTTGGCGTCATTAACCAAAGTGCTTGTAACCACCCCATTATTGATGCACCTGTATGAAACAAAACTGATTAAACTTGATTCCCCATTGGGCCAGTATCTCCCCATGGATCCTGACAAGGTTGATTTATCCATCTCGGACATGCTTGCTCATCAGGCAAGGTTCAAGGCATGGGTTCCATTTTTCAGGTTAACCCTCGATGACTCATTGAGATATAAACCGGGGTTTTATTCAACTATTGATACAGGCAGGTTTGTAGTTCCGGTAGCGAGCAATTTGTTTACGATACCTGAAATGGCCGATACGATTTTTCATGTTCTGGATACTACCCCGTTAAATAATAAGTCTGAGTATGTTTATAGTGACATGCCATTTTACTATTTCATGCAGCTAATCGAAAACATCAAGAATAATCAAATTGATTTTTTAGCGGATAGCCTGTTTTTCAGACCATTGGGGATAAGTGATTTAAAATATTACCCATCAAGGTATTACGATTTAAAACGCATTGCCCCAACCGAGATTGATACTGTATTCAGAAAGCAAATAATTCGTGGTTTTGTTCACGACCAGGGAGCAGCACTCCTTGGAGGCAAGTGTGGGCACGCCGGATTGTTTGGAAACGCGATGGAGTTGGCAAAAATAGGCCAAATGTACCTGTTTGGTGGCGAGTATGGTGGTAATAGGCTTTTCGAACAATCGACAATTGAACATTTTACAACGGCTCACTATCTGAAAAACAATAACCGGCGTGGACTTGGTTTTGACAAACCCGAGCCCCGTAATAATGTAATTGGCCCAACTTTCGACGGAATTTCTATGAATAGCTTTGGTCACACAGGTTTTACAGGTACCTATTTTTGGGTTGATCCGGACGAACAGATAGTGTACGTATTTTTGTCAAACCGGACTTTCCCCGATGCACGAAATCCGAAGTTGACTAAAAATAACATTCGGACAAAAGTACACCGACTTTTCTACGACGCCCTCAGAAATAACACCGCTATTCTTTCGGGGAAATAGTCCCGAAGAACCTATTCTACAGGGTGTGAAAGTGGAAATAAAACAACTTTAACAAATCGTTAACATTTCTTCGTCGATTTACTGAATGTCAGGTTTTTGGACGCAATGCATACTAGAGAATAAAAATATTTATATTATTGTATAATAGCGATACAGGTTAAATTTTAGATTTATTGTAATGATTACATTTTTGTTAGATTTTTTATTCATTTGAAGTTTTTTTTTCGTTGTTATTGCGTTAAGTCTTGGTATTAAAAGCCTTCCGATAAAAATTTTCGTGTAAAATATTTCACAAAAATTTGCGAAACATCCGAAATAGTCTATATTTGCATAGAACTGGAAAAAAGTTTTGGTTAACTTAAAAAAATGACACTATGAACAAAGCACAATTAATTGATGCAATGGCTGCAAAAGCCGGATTGACAAAAGCCGATACCAAAAAAGCACTGGAAGCTTTCATGGATTCAGTATCGGATGCTCTTAAAGCTGGAGACCGTGTAGGTCTTGTTGGTTTCGGATCATTTGGAATTGCTGAACGCAAAGCACGTACTGGCCGCAATCCTAAAACACGCCAAACAATTACAATTCCTGCAAAAAAGACTATCAAATTTAAAGCAGGCAACGAACTTTCCGACGGTGTACAATAAACATTTTATGCCGAAGGAAAAGGGGCTGTCTAAAAAGGCAGCCTCTTTTTTTTAGTGTATTGCATTTGAA